>CAVVZG010000024.1:0-29088 GCA_963752205.1 Bryobacterales bacterium
TACGCAAGCTGCGCGGCATTCGGCCGATCCGCAAACCTCTGGAACGCCTGGAGCCGCGGCTGTGGCTGGCGCGTTTCTCGCTGCTGCCGCGCGTCACCGATACTTACGTTCTTTCGAGCTTCATGTTCTATTTCGTGTTACTGCTGGCTAGTTTCGTGCTGATGTTCCAGGTGTTCACTTTCTTTGAACTCTTGAGCGATATCATCCGCAACCACATCGGCATGGATCGCGTGTTGGAATATCACTTCTTCCTGACCCCCCGGCTGATTTATGAGCTGGCTCCCTTCGCGGTGCTGACGGCGGTGCTGGTCTCCTTCGGCATTCTCACGAAGCACAATGAGGTGACCGCGATGAAAGCCTGCGGAGTCAGCGTGTATCGCCTAGCTGCGCCGATACTGGTGGCGGGCGTGGTGCTGAGCGGCGCGCTGTTCGCGTTCGATCACTATTGGGTGCCGGAATCCGACCGGCGCCAGGACGCCCTGCGCGCGGAAATCAAAGGCCGTCCCGCGCAGACTTTTCTGCGCCCGGACCGGCGCTGGATTTCGGGCCTCCACGACCGGATGTTCTATTACAAATATTTCGATCAGGCCCAGCGCGTGATGTTGGGGGTGAACGTATTTGAAATCGATCCCACGCGCTTTCGGCTGAAACGCCATATTGCCGCCGAACGCGCACGCTGGGAGCCGAGCTTGAACGCCTGGGTGTTCGAAAACGGGTGGAGCCGTGACATGAACGGCAACAACGTGACGCGCTTCGACGAATTCTCGGGCAGCACGCGCACCTTCCCGGAACTGGAAGAGCCGCCGGATTATTTCATCAAGGAAGTGAAGCAGTCAAGGCAGATGAATTTTCGCGAGCTGGGCACCTACATCGGCGAACTGCAGCAGAGCGGATTCGACACCGTTGCGTTGCAGGTGCAGCTGCAGAAAAAATTTGCGGTGCCGCTGTTCGCTCTCATCATGGCGATGGTTTCGATTCCCTTCGCGTTTCTTACAGGGAATCGCGGCGCGATGGCGGGCGTGGGAGTCAGTTTGGGTATCGCGATTGTGTATTGGTCGGTAGGGCAAGTGTTTGAACAGTTCGGGAATCTGAGCCAGTTGCCGGTGCAGATTGCGGCTTGGTCGCCGGATGTGGTGTTCTCGCTCGCGGGCCTGTATTTTCTGGCGCGCATGCGAACATGATCCGGCTTCCGGAGCGATGCTGGATCTGCTGCGACGGAAATCAATGGCGGAGAGGGGGAGATTCGAACTCCCGGAACCCGTGAAGGTTCAACGGTTTTCGAGACCGCCGCAATCGACCACTCTGCCACCTCTCCGCGACAAACTCAGTTTACCATGTGCGGCTTTTGGGCTTTTTTAGGCCCCGGCCTGCGCCGCTAGCATTTCCACCACGGCGATATTCGCCATGAGTTCTTCGGGCAGCCCGTGGCGCTCCTTGAGGTACGCGAGGCTGTTGTAGGAAATCCAGACTTTTTGATTCGCGTCTTCCCAAACGAGGATCTTGAGAGGCAGATCGATCGCGCTACTGGGAGCCGCCAGCATCAGCGGCGTTCCACCTTTCGGATTTCCGAAGATCAATAACTTGGTGGGGCGCATCGTCATGCCGATTTTTGCCGCTTCACCGCTGTGATCGACCAGCGCGAATAGAGTGACGCCCTTCGCGTGAAGAATACCTTGCAGACGTTCTATCGTTTCGTCCACGGAATGGTTGCTGGGCGTGTCGACGATGCCGTTAGCTGCCATGCTTATGTGGTATATTACCACCCAATGGCAGCGGCGCTTCGAGCCATGAGTTGGGTTACAGCAGTGCTGTTTGCCGCCTTGACCGCGCATGCGTTTCAGGGACCCCTGTTGCTGTCGCGGCCTCCGGCCTCATTTCCAGCGAGCGAAAATTTACCGGTCAACATTCGTGTAGATACCACGCTGGTTCTGATCCCGGCCCACGTCACCACCGGCGACGGCGCGTCCGTCACGGATCTCTCGCGGGACAATTTTCAAGTGAGCGAAGACAATGTTGAGCAGAAGATCAAATATTTTGCGAAAGACGACGCGCCCATCTCTATCGGGGTACTGCTTGATACCAGCGGGAGCATGCGCAATAAAATGCATCGCTCTTCGGAAGCAGCAGCGACTTTCTTCCAGACGGCCAATCCGCAGGACGAATTCTTTCTGATCGAATTCAACGACCGCCCGAAACTCACCGTCCCTTTCACCAACGATCCGGACGAGCTCTACCGCCACGTGGTGCACGCCCATCCCTTCGGGCGCACCTCGTTGCTAGACGCGGTGCACATGGCGTCGCTGCAGATGAAACATGCGCGGAACTCCCGCAAAGCGATCTTGATTGTGTCCGACGGCGGCGATAACCGCAGCCGGTTTACTCCCCGGCAAGTGCAGGGGGACGTGCTCGAGTCCGAAATGCAAACCTACGCGATCGGAATTTTTGAGCCCGGCGCGACGCGTAAGCTCACGGCAGAGGAACAGCACGGACCCGATCTTCTTGAAGAACTGGCGGAGGCCACGGGCGGGAGGCACTATCGCGTCGACGATATCGATCAGCTAGCGTCGGTCGCCGCGCGTGTTAGCAGAGATTTGCGCAATCAATATCTGTTGGGCTACACGTCGACCAACACCGAGCGGGATGGCAAGTACCGGCAAGTCAAAGTGAATGTAACGGCAAGTGGCGCGGCGAAACTCAGAACTTACTATCGCCGGGGTTATTACGCGCCGCTCGAATGATTCAGGGCTCGAGGTGAGCGGCGGCGACCGGTATTGCTTCGGCGCTGGAAGCGACCGCAGCTACGCGCTTCGGCGGCATCTTCTTAGCAGCCTTCTTCCGGGGCACGCGCTTCTTTCCCTTCGCTTTGGGGGCCTGGCCCTTTTTGACAGCTTTTTTCCCAGCGCGAGCGGCTTTCTTGTGCTCCGCCTTTTTGGGCGCTGGCGAGGCTTGCACTTTCACAGCCTCCTTGACGCTCACTACCGCGGCCTTCAGATCTTTAAGCGCCTCGCGCAGATGGGGCGCGCTGGCCGAAAATCGTTCCGCCAGATCCGCCATCAATGTCTCAATTTTGGCTAGCCGCTTGAGAGCTTTATTCGCTTTCATATCCGCTCCTCTTGGTCGTAGAAGCAAGCCGCCGTTTTACAGGCGTCTTACGGCCTTTACGATATCACAACGTTTATGTGGTTCCCGTGATTCGTTTGGCGCGGACGATGAAGCGGCCGGGAGCGGGTCCGACGAAATAGAACGGATAGCAGGTGACCAGCGTCAGGATTTCTTGGTCGTCGGAACTCAGAACGGAGACGTCGGTGGGGCTCACGATCTCGGTGGTTAGGACGCGGTAACGATAATCGCCTTGCAAGGTGGTGAGCAAAATCACGTCATTTTGCCGGATATTGCGCAGGGGACGGAACAGGGTGTCACGATGGCCGGCGATGCCCACGTTACCGGGTTGGCCGGGGAGCGACGTTCCACGAATGTGTCCGCCGGCGCGGCGCAGCGTGGTCTCATCGGTGCCTTCCGCAACCACCATACTCATGCCGAGACGCGGGATTTCCATTCGCCCCAACAATCCGGACATCGCATCGGCACCAGGTCCTGGCGGCGGCGCCGGTTGCAACTGGCGGTCGAACGCACGGCTCGCCTGGCGTTGAAAGTTCCAGGTATCGGCGAGCACGAATACGCAGTAACCCAACAGGCAAGCCGCGACGGTCCATAAGGCGGCTTGCGACCACCGCAAGAGCTTCATTTCGCAGCCGGCTCCGTCGCCGGCGCCAATCCGCCACCTGAGCTGTACCCCGCGCGCGTTCGCACCGATAGTTTTCCGTCCGTCTGCGCGTGCGCCGTGAGGCGAACCTTGTGATAGGAACCGTCTTTCTTGGTGCTCATCGACGAGTATCCGATGGTATATTGATCGCGGATGTCACGCGCGATGCGCTCGCAGATCTTTAGGGTTTCACTCACCTCAGCGGGAAAAAACGCTTCGCCGCCGCTCTCATGCGCCAGGCGCTCAAGCACCTTCGGATTCTTGTCGGGATCGTCGGTATCGAAAATTCCAATGGTGTAGATCATGGCGCTCGACTGTTCCGTCATCTTGAGGACGTTGTCGAGAGTGGCCTTGCTGGCGTTATCGCCGCCATCGCTAATGACGATGAGAACTTTCTTGTCGCTGCTGCCTTTTTGCAGGCGCTTCAGTCCTTCGACGATCGCGTCGTAGAGCGCGGTGGTGCCAATCGCGGGAGCTCCCCAGATCGCGGCTCCCAGGGTGCTCACGCTATCGCTGAAGCCCATCCCAATGGGCAGTCCCAGCGACGCGATCTCGTTGAAATTGACGACAAACATCTGGTCGTTGCGATTACTGGATTGAACGAAGGCTTGTGCCCCGGCAGTCACGTCCGCCAGTTTCTTGCGCATGCTGCCGCTGTGGTCGATGATCAGACCAACGGTGACGGGAGTGTCTTCGTGGCGAAACAGCCGGATCGGCTGCGGATGCCCATCTTCGAAGACTTCGAAATCCTTGCTGCCGAGTTCCATGACGGTATGGCCCTGGTGGTCGCGTACCGTGGCTTGCAGAACCACTAGATCGACGTCCACGGAAATGCGGAACGCCTCCGGCTCCGGACCTTTGCCAGACGGCGGCACTTGCGCCAACGCGACACATCCGGCGAGCAGAAACAGGAGGGTTGCAGGCTTCATGTTTCGCGCTCTCTTACGAGGCCTCGATGTGGCGGTACTCGGGCTGCCACATGGCATCCTCCACTTGTTGGACGATATCCACCAGCCTGACGCCAGCCAAGCCTTCCTGCACGGCGGCTTCGGCCACCGCTACCGCGACTGTTACAGTGACGCTGCGCAGATCTTCAATGTGCGGGAGCAGTGTTGCTCCCGCCAGGCGCACGGCGACCAGACTGGACAGCGCGTTGGCCGCAGCCACTAGCATCCCGATGCTGACATAGCGCGCTCGGGATACAATCGCGCCCAAGCCGACGCCCGGATACAACATGGCGTTGTTCAACTGTCCGATCACGTGAGTGATGCCTTTGTAGGTAACCGGGGTGAACGAACCGCCGGTGGCGATCAAGGCGCGCCCGTCGGTCCAGGCAATCAGATCGGCCGGCGTGGCCTCGGCCAGCGGCGCCGGACTCGACAGCGGAAAGATGATGGGCCGGTCGGTATGCCAAGCCATTTCGCGGATGATCGGCTCGGTGAATACGCCGGGGCAACCGGAAGTTCCGATCAGCATGGTGGGACGCACTTGATGAACCACCTCCGCGAGCCCAATGGCGGCCGAATTCCCGTCGCGCCTCCAGCCTTTGACTTCGGCGGCGGTGCGGGCGTAAGTCTCATGATAGTCGCGCAGCCCATCGCCCATGTCGTCGGTGAGCAGGCCTTTGGAGTCCAGGCACCAGAACCGCCGGCTGGCAGCCTCTTCGGACAGGCCTTCGCGGACCATGGCGTCGCGGATGAAGTCGGCGATGCCGATGCCCGCGGTGCCGGTGCCAAAAATCACGATGCGCTGATTGCGCAGCGGCGTTCCGCAGACCCGCATGGCGGACACCACGGCCGCGAGAGTGACCGAGCCGGTGCCCTGCAAATCGTCGCTGAAGGTGCGGAATTGACCGCGATACCTCTCGAGGATGCGGCGCGCATTACCCGGCGCAAAATCTTCCAACTGCAGTAGCGCCCGTGGAAACAACCTGGCGGCGGTCTTTATGTAGGCGTCGATGAAAGCATCGTAGCGTTCGCCGCGAACTCGGGCGTGCCGGTTTCCGGGATACGTCGGATCCTCGCGCAGGCTTTCGCGATTAGTGCCCACGTCGATCATCACCGGAATCACACGCGCCGGATCGATCCCGCCCGCCGCGGTATAGATCGCCAGCTTTCCAATGGCAATATCGATCCCGCCCACGCCCCAATCGCCGATTCCAAAGATCTGCTCGGCGTCGGTGGCCAGGATGAGATCGACATCACCGGGGTCGCCATCCAAGTTTTTGAACGCCGCCTCAATCCCGTCCGGCTGGTCGATCGAAAGGTATACGCCCCGCGGACGCCGGCATTCATGATGGTAATGCTTCATCGCCATGCCCACCGTGCGGTCATTGACGATCGGGATCATCTCGCGCAAGTGCTCGGAGAACAGGCGGAAGAACAGCACTTCATTGCGGTCGTGCAGCGCCGTCAGATAGATATTCTTGCCTAGCGCATCCGGCAGCCGCTGATATTGAACGTAGGCGGAGACGACTTGCGATTCGAGGGTGCTGATCACCGGCGGCAGCAGTCCGTCCAGGCACAGGGCTCCCCGTTCCCCTGCCGTGAAGGCCGAGCCCTTGTTCAGCAGCGGCGTGGTGAGAACCGCCATGCCGCGCTTCTTCGTATGCTGTGTCTCCGCTCCTCCAGGCTGAGTTTTTCGCAAAGGTGGCACCAATAGTGGGACGACTTTTTGTTGCATGCGGACTCCTTCCACGCCGCGGACCGCCCTACACGGGGCGGCGCGCCCCTGCGGCGCGCCCGTTGACTTCCCGGCCTCGCATGCCTAGAGCGCGCGCTTTTGGAACAGGCCTAACGTCAAGGCCCCCGCCAAGGCCAACATCCCGAAGAGCGCCACCATCGGCAGCGAGCTCGCGGTTGCCGGAAGCGTATCCGCCACCGCAACGTTCTGTGCCAGTACCACCGGCGGAACCGGCGTCACCGCCTGGGCGATTTCCACTTCCTCGCCCGTCGGCTGGACGGCCATCACCGGCGCTTGCTTGAGCTGCACCACGACCGGTTCGTCCGGCGTTTTCACCGCGACCGTTACTTCCGGGGCGATGTCGGCCGAAGTCGAAAGCACCGCCGTATGGGTTTCCTTGGCCAGTATGATCGCTCTGGCCTTCGGATAGACGAATTCCTCGCCCCATTCCTTGCCCGGATAGAACCAGGCGCGCAGTGCTTCGGGCTGTCCCGCCGGACGTTCGCGGAAGGTCATCACGGTTTTATCGGTGGCTTTCAAGCGCAGGTTGGGGATGGCCAGGATGGTCGCGTAGATCGTCAATTCATCCTTGCTGAAAATCTGCACGATGTGGCGGTCCGACTTCGAGTCCAGGACCTTAAACACATAGGTGCCCGCCGGCAGGATTCCGAAACCCTGTAAGTGGACGCCGGGAATTTCGACGGGTCCGCTAAAAGTGATGGTGGTCTTTTTGTCCCATTCGTCGGCGCGGGCGGACGAAACGGCGAAGCCGAGAAGGGCCATGCAGAGTACGGCTGGTGCTGCTTTCGCAAATTTCATAAATCTCCTTGTGGTCGTAAACATTGTGTGTTCCTAAACTCTCCGATACCAGAGGCGCTGGTCTCGCAGGCTTAACTTAGGCACGCGGGGGTCCGTTGGAGTCACGGAATCAGAATGCGTTCGATTGCCGCGAAAGCGTCATTTACGACTCGAGGAGGGAGGATGGATCGGCGGCGCGCCGGGCGGATCTGACCGCGCCCGGTCATATATGACCGGATAAGGTCAACGGGTAGGGTTTGCGGGAAACACAAGCGGCTGCGTTAAGCGGTCTTCTTATCGTCGAAGACCAGCAGCGCGATGCCACCAAGCAACGCGATCGCGCCGAAGATAGGCGGCAGCGGGAGGGTATGGGTTTTTTCGGCGGTTACATGCAGGGGGCCGAGATCGACAACACTCTCCCGGCTTTGGTACCTAATTCCCTGGTAGGCGAACGCAATCATACCTAGAGCAATCAAGGCAATCGCCATTATTTTCGAGGTGTTCATGACGTTACCGCGTCAGCCGGTAGCTGCTGATCGGGCCCCATAGCCCGGTTACCTGCAAAACCCAAACCGACGCCGCTACCACGACCACAACATTCAAGATTGCCTTGATGCTCGCGGCCATGGGGATGAAGCGGTTAATCAAGTACAACGCCATGCCAACCACTACCAGCGCCAGCACAATATTAATGAGAGGCATCGATTGCTCCTGCTGGGTGAAATAGGCAACTCAACGCCCATTGCAGGATGGCGCCCGGCTGTTTCGCGGACGTTTCTTAAGTTCCGACCGTGGAGAGTCAAACGGAGCCTGCACTCCACGGCCTCGCGAGCGCCAGGAGCTTACTTACTGGCGGCGCAACAAAGCGAAGCCCAACAGAGCGCCTCCCACCAGACTCAACGTGGCCGGTTCGGGGACGCCACTTGCGCCACCGAGTGCTCCCTGCACCGTGGTGCTGCCGATCTGCGCGCCGGACGTCGGATTCACAATGATCGTGAAGGGCGTCGTCGTGAAAAACGTAGAACCGAAATTGCCGCTCGACGCATGGTTGGTGCCAGTCCCGATTTGCGCCGGAGCCCAAGCGATCACAATGGTGCTTTGATCGAGATACACCGAACCTCCAGCCGACGTACCTACGAACGTCCCGGTGGCGCCATCGGTGACGTCTGTGATCACCATGTCAAACGTGAATGCGCCAAAGGTTGCGCCCACGCCGCCGGCAAGTGTCGTACAACTGGCGCAAACCAGCGTGAAGTTGCCGAAGTTGATGCCCGACGGAATGCCCACGCTGGCGTTGGGATCAGCGACGAACCCCAGCGTGGCCGACGTGCCAGAGGACTGGTTCAAGCTAAGGCTTCCGCTGCTGTTGAACCCCGTACCCGCTGAGCCTGTCGCCGAGGTGTTGAACGTGATAGCAGCGGCATTAGCGCTCGCAGCCATAGCCAAGACAACCGCCCCTAGCGAGGCGGCCTGGACAAAACGTCCGATTTTGATTCTCATCGTACTCCTTTTTGTGCTTTTCAATCGCACGCTCTCAGGGGAGAGTTGTTTATCACATCGGCGAGCCGGGATGGTTTGTGAGAGTCGGGCTGATGACCAGTAATGGTCAATCAGAATGCTCTGTACATCGCGCCAATGGCGGAAAATCTGATAGCCTCCGCCGGCTAGTAGTAGAGCTGCTCAATGCCTTGGTAAAGCTGCTGTGGCGAATTATGGTCACAATAAAAAGCTCGCTGAACCCCATTCAATGCTAGAGTGGAGTTCTGACCGCCATTCTCGGCGTCCTTCTGTTTGGAGAGCACGTCATCTTCAGGCCGCCGGCTTCCTGGATCGACGGGGCAAGGAGAAACGCGTTCTGAACTCCACGGCCTCTCAACCGCAAACCAACCTTTGGCTCGCTGAAAACGGACCGAAGGAACTCGAAGCACTGTTTCGCGCTATTGTGTTCCATCCGTCCGCGCCGCTGCTGCTCGCGGATGACGATCGCAACTATACCGAAGCCAGCGTTGGCGCGAGCAAGCTACTCGGTCTGCCGCGGGCCAAGATCATCGGTAAGAATCTGGATGATTTTGCAGATCCCGGCTTCAAGCCGGTGCTCTCCGAGCGCTGGCGGGCATTTCTCGAAGAAGGCGAGCAGGTAGGCACGCTGCCGCTGGTGGGCCCCGATGGCACGCCGCGTGAAGTTGAGTACACCGCCAAAGGGAGCGTGCTGCCGGTCCGCCATCTTCTGGTGCTGCGGGATAAGAACAAGCGCGACTCGGAGAAAGACGCGACTCCTAATATTATTCCGCCATGGGTACAGGATTACGCGCTGTTCCTGCTCGACGCGGACGGACTGATTGCGGCGTGGTACGCCGGAGCGGAGCGCATCTACGGGTATAAAAGCGTCGAGGCCGTCGGCCGCCACGTGTCCTTCCTCTATGCCGGCGACGATAGTCTACGCCACAAGCTCGATGAAGAGTTGAAGCGCGCGGCCGCCGAAGGACATCTCGGCAACGAAGGCTGGCAATGGAAGCAGGACGGCTCGCGATTTTGGGCCAACGTCATCACCATGTCGCTCAAGGACGAAGACGGAATGTTGCAGGGCTTCGCCCGTGTGGTGCGCGATTTTAGCGACCGTCACGAGCGCGACGAAAAGTTGCGGCGCAGCCGGGCGCGTTTGCGGCCGCTGCCAGCCGAGTCCACCATAGCGGGGATTGTTTCCGGAGAGTTCGACCGCATTCCGGAAGCTAACGACGCCTTCCTCGAACTGGTCGGCTACTCCCGTGAGGATCTGGTCGCGGGACGGCTGGTCTGGCCCGACCTGACGCCGCGGGAGTACGAGGCGCTCGACGAACTGGCTCACGAAGAAGGGCTGCGCTTCGGCGCCTGCACGCCTTTCGAGAAAGAATTGATCCGCAAGGATGGAAGCCGTGTGCCGGTGTTGGTGGCAACCGCGGTCCTGAAGCTTTCGCCCTTTCGCTGGATTACCTTTGTCACGGATCTGCGGGAACGCGACCGGCAGGAAAATCTCGATGACGAAGTCTCGCTTACCGAACATCAGTTCGAAGAGATTGTCGGAACCAGCGCGGCCCTCAAGCGCGTTCTGGGGCAGGTAGAAGTGGTGGCGCCCACCGACGCGACGGTATTGATCCTGGGTGAAACCGGGACCGGCAAAGAATTGATCGCGCGCGCCATTCACCGCCTGAGTCCGCGGCGCAATCTTCCGTTTATCAGTTTGAACTGCGCCGCGATCCCCACGGGCCTACTCGAAAGCGAGCTTTTCGGCTACGAGCGCGGGGCTTTCACCGGTGCGTTGGGACAGAAAATCGGACGCTTTGAAATGGCGCATCGCGGGACTCTGTTTTTAGATGAAGTCGGCGACATTCCGCTCGACCTGCAGCCTAAGCTGCTGCGCGCCTTGCAGGAAAAATCTTTCGAGCGATTGGGCGGCACCCGCACCATTCCCATCGATGTACGCCTGGTAGCAGCCACAAACCGGAACCTAACCCAAATGATGGGCGATAAATTATTCCGCAGCGATCTCTACTATCGCCTGAAAGTGTTCCCCATTATTGCGCCGCCGCTGCGCGATCATCCCGAGGATATTCCCACCCTCGCGCGCCACTTCACCAAGAAGTACGCGGCGAAGATGGATCGCAACATCGAAAGCATTCCGTCTGAAACCATGAAGGCTTTGGTCGCCTGGTCCTGGCCCGGCAACGTGCGCGAGCTCGAAAATTTCATCGAGCGCTCCGTGATCCTGTCGCGTGGCCCGGGCCTGCGCGCGCCCCTAGCGGAGTTGAGAGCCGACGCTCCCGAGGCCGGCGGCAACTCCACCCTCGAGAACGTCGAGCGCGATCACATCCTGCGCATCTTCCGCGAAACCGGCGGCGTGATTAGCGCCGCGGCCAACCGCCTGGGAGTGCCGCGGACCACGCTGAACGCCATGATGAAGAAGCTCGGAATCTCGCGCAGCGACCTCTAGTTACACGACGATGGTAACCGCCAGCCGCTCGTTAGGATAGCTGCGGTTATACAGGTAGTAACCGTCGTCGTCCCAGTTGATGTAGAGATCGTCGGCGCTGTACCAGTTCGGGTCCCAGTCGCTCGGCCAGGGATCCAGCAGTAGGAACGAATAGCCGCCGTACTGGAAACGCGGATAGCCCAGGTACATCGCCGGCTGCACTCCAATGCGGAAAAAGTGCCCGATCCCAAAATATAGCCCGAAAGTTTGCTGTGGGATGTAGTAGCCGCCGTAGCCGCCGCGCTGCTCCCATGTGCGGTGATCGGAAGCCCAGTGTTGCGAGCGCGACAACTGGAAACTACTCTGTCCTTGCCAACCGCCTTGCTGTACCCAACCCCGCTGTTGCTGCCATCCCCGTGCCTGCTGCTGCGTGCGCTGCTGCGGCACACGGTATTGCTGAGTCCGCGCTGCCTGGGGCGGTGCTTGCTGAGGTGCGTGCTGCGCTTGCGGCTGCACTCGTTGTTGCGTTTGCTGCTGCGCGGGTTGCACGCGCTGCTGTGGAGTCTGTTGGGCGCGTTGCGGCTGCTGCGGCACCTGCTGCTGCACTCTCCGCGGTTGCTGCTGAGGCTCCGGTTGCGCCCGCTCAGGCCTCTGCTGCTGTACCTGCTGCTGTGCTTGCGGCTGCGCCCGCTGAGGCTGTTGTTGCACCCTTGGCTGCTGGGGAGGAACTGGTTGGGCGTGGGCCGGCTGCTGAGGCCGTTCGGCATGTTGCTGCTGAGGCTGCGGAGCCGGCCGGCTGCCCTCCTTCTCCCCTTGTTTATTTTCCTCGTGTTGTGCGTACACTGGTATCATCGTTGCGATACCCAGTAAGAGCGCGGCAGTACCCGTTACAGTTAAAAATCTCATGGTGATCCCTTCTACTCTAAGATTGTGTTCGCACGCCAACGGCCAAGCGCCGGGCGCGGCGGTTCGAGTGCTGAAAATGGCCGATGCCGTGCACAGAGGCAGTAACATGTTCCTGCGCCGTTGGCCCCTCCTGACACTCTCCGTCCGCCGCTTCGCGGGCAGCCCGCGCCTGCTGCTGAGCAGCGTGCTGGGTCTACTGTTTCTGAATGTCGGCGCGGCGCAGACGCCCGATCCCGACACCTGGCAAAGCAAACTGAGTTTTCATGCCTCGACCGCTTACGGCCCGTGGTCCTTGGTGGGTACGGCAGCCTATAGCGGCTTCCTGCAGGGAATCGATTTTCCGCGAGAGTGGGGACAAGGCGGGTTAGGTTACGGCAAACGCCTGGGCTCGGAACTCGCGTATGCCGGAGTGCGCAATACCGTGAGCTTCGCCCTCGACGCCACTCTGCATGAGGATCCGCGCTACTACCGGTCGACGGACAGCGGCTTTTGGCGCCGCACCAAGCATGCTTTCCGCAGCACCATTCTGACGCGTACCGATGCGGGGGGCGAAACGTTCTCCTGGTGGCGCTTCGGCAGTGCCTATGGCGCCACTTATATTTCAAATCAATGGTATCCCGATCGCGTCAACACCGTAGCCCTGGATTTGACGCAAGGGACTACCCAAATAGGCTTCGATTTCCTGGCCAATGTCGGCGCGGAATTCTGGCCCGACGTCAAGAAAAAAGTGTTCCGGCGCAAGCCATAATCCGACGACCATGGGCGGTCACCTGACTACCGGCGGCCAGCGCCCGTAAACTGCCTGCTGTCCGCCACCCGCACCAAAGCGGGAATTCCCGAAACGGCCCGCCGCGTGCATCCATCTCCCATGACGAAAGGAGAGTAGATTATGCTTTGGACCGTTGCCGTCATTCTATTTGTCTTGTGGGCGCTGGGTATCGCTACCGCCTACACCTTGTCCGGTTTCATTCATATTTTGCTATTGCTGGCTATTGTTTGCGTGCTCATTCGCGTGATTCAGGGACGGTCACCGGTTCTCTGAACTATGCTGATTCCTGTCCGATTTCCCCTGCTGGTTCTGCTGAACTTTGTGGGGTGGGGGCCGGCGGTAATTTACGCACAGACTGCAGTCCCCGCGGTCGACGTGATCCTGGAGCGCATGGCCCAGGCGCGCGCCGATAACCGGACGCACCTGCGACCTTATAGCGTCACGCGCAACTACCGCCTGGTGGGCGCTGAAAAACAGACTCGTTCGGAAGTGATCGCGGATGTGAGCTTCGTGCCGCCGGCATTCAAACAGTTTGTGATCCAAAAATCCAGCGGCATCGGATTGGGTGAGCGAATCGTTCGTCAGATGCTGGAGCACGAAACCGCAATCGTCAAGAACAATAGCGCCACCGATATGACCGCGGCCAATTATGATTTTCGTTTCCTGCGCGAGGAAGAGTTGGGCGGCCAGCCCTGCTTTGTGCTGGCGATGCTGCCGCGGCGCAGCGATAAAACTTTGCTCCGCGGGCAAATCTGGGTGGATTCGCTCACTTATTTGCTGCGCCGCACCGAGGGGGAACCGGGCAAGGCGCCGTCCTGGTGGCTGCGCGACGCGCGTATCGCGTTGCTCTATGGCGAGGTCGAGGGGATGTGGCTGCAGACGGCCTCGGAAGCGACGGCGGAGGTGCGCTTTCTGGGACGTCATACTATGCTTTCGCGAGATGTGAGATACCAGGTAAGTGAAGTGGTCGCGAACGCTGCGACAGCGATTGCGGCAGGCCGTTAAATGACTAGATCGCTCAACTTTCGTCTTCCGCTCGCCGCTCGCGTGGTTGCGCTGCTGCTGTTTTCCACCTCCGTGTTCTACGGCTATTCCGTGCTCACGCACGAAGCTATCGTCGACACCCTGTGGGACGCTTCTATTCAAAAAATGCTAGTGCAGCGGTTTCCGATGTCGACTCCGGAAGAAATGGAAGAAGCCCACGCCTACGTCTACGGCGGCTGCATCATCCAGGACATGGGATATTACCCCTTCAGCAGCAAGCTCTTCAGCGATCTGACTCACTACGTCCGCAGTGGGGAGTTCGTGGTCGCACTGATCCGCGAGTCACAGGATTTGAACGAATACGCCTTTGCGCTGGGCGCGCTCGCCCACTACGCCGGGGACAACAACGGCCACCGGCTGGGGACCAACGTCGCGGTACCGGTGCTCTATCCCGACCTCCGCCGCAAGTTCGGCAGAACGGTGACCTATTGGGACAATCCCCTTTCGCACCTGCGCACTGAATTCGGCTTCGACGTGCTGCAAGTGGCGCAGGGCCGCTACGCGAGCGACCAATTCCGTAAGTTCATCGGCTTTAAAGTGAGTAAACCGGTGCTCGAGCGTGCCTTTGCGGATACCTACGGTATCGAAATGAAAGATATCTTCACGAGCCTGGACCTGGCGTTGGGAACCTTCCGCTACAGCACTAGCAGCGTCATACCTGGCATGACAAAAGTGGCTTGGGAACTGAAGAAAGACACTTTCATCAAGGAAATACCGGGAATCACCAAAAAGAAGTTCCTATACAATCTCTCGCGCTCGAGCTATGAGAAAGACTTCGGGAAATCGTATCAACGTCCGGGATTCAAGACCCGCCTGATCTCCTGGTTTCTGCATTTGGTTCCCAAATCCGGTCCATTCAAGGGTCTAGCTTTCCGCGCACCCACTCCCGAAGTGGAAAAGATGTTCATGGCCAGTTTCAACGCCACCGTCGACAGCTATCGCGCTCTGCTGGCTGACGTGGCCGCGAGCCATATGGAGCTGGTAAGCAACGAGAACATCGACATCGGCGCGCCCACCGTCGCCGGGCAGTACCTGGGAGCCGATCTGGCTTACGACAAGCTCCTGGAGAAGCTCGCGGACCATAAGTTTGTGGGCGTGTCGGCCGATCTGCGCAGCAATATGCTGGATTACTATAAAGACCGCAAGCCGCCGGTCGCCCCCGCGCCCCCCAAGGTTATCGCCGCCTGGGACAAGCTGATGGAACAGCGGTCACAGCTCGAGCAGCTCCAACCGCAGTCGGCGGCGACGCAGTGAAATCCCGTCAGGCGACCGTTTTTTTGATCGCAGTTCTGTTCTGTGCGGGCCGTTCGCCGGCCCAGGCCGTCAGGGAGGATGCAGCCAGTATCTCGACTACGGTGGCCGATGAGCTGTTGCTGACGCCGAAGCTGCCGCTGCGCGTCTGGTTCCAAAATCCCAACCGCGGCGGCGGAGGCTTCGGCAGTTTTCCCTCAGGCAACACCGTCGCCGCCTTTTCCGTGGCGACCCTGTTTGCGGAACTCGACCGGACCCATCACTGGCTTCCTTGCGCCGCCTACGGGCTGACGGGTGTGGTAGGCTTGTCGCGCTTGAACGTGCAAGCTCATTTTCCGTCCGATGTTTTCCTGGGCGCCGCCCTGGGATATTCCATCAGCCACTTTGCTGTACTGCGAAAGCTGATCACGCGTCAACCGTGACAGGAAGCTATCATGACCAAGATCGAATTGAAGAAATTCACGGCCACGCTCGCGGCCCGCGCAAGTGAACTCGAAGGACTGATCCGCAATCGCGAAGCAGCGGCGATCGAGACCAGCGCGGACGCGCTTGACCAAATCCAACACGCCGTCGAGCGGGAGTTGGCGCTGGGTACTTTGGCGCGCGAATCTTCGGGCCTGCGGGAAACCCGGGCCGCATTGCGCCGCATCGAGGACGGGAGCTACGGCGTCTGCGTGGATTGCGACGAAGAGATCAACTTGAAGCGGCTCACCGCAGTCCCTTGGGCGGCGCGCTGCATCGCCTGCCAGGAACGTGCTGACCGTGAAGGCGCGGCAAGCGAGACCACGGACGAGCCATCCCAGGCGGAAGCCGCATGAGCTGACCGCGGACGGTCAAATGACCATAAGCGGTTGAGAGTCCAGACCTCATTCACCGACATTGCAACATTCCTGCGATTGGTGCGGCACGTGCCCTATAGGAAGCATGAAAACGGGTGAAGCCATAAAACTATTTCTTGTGGTGGCCGCGGTGGTAACTCCACTCCTGGCCAAGGATAACGAACCAACCAGACGATTGAACGACGCCACCGTGGTGTTCACGGAGATCATGGCGGCTCCCGATAAAGGTATTCCGCGGGATCTCATCGAACACGCTTATTGCATTGTGATCGTTCCCGATCTCAAGACCGCGGGCTTCATCGTGGGCGCGAAATACGGCAAGGGATATCTCGCCTGCCGCAGCAAAGTGGGACCGGGCTGGTCGGCACCGGCCACCGTACGCATCGAAGGCGGCAGTGTCGGATTCCAAATTGGAGCGTCTTCGACCGACCTGATCATGCTGGTGATGAATGAGCGCGGAGCCGACAAATTGCTCTCGAGCAAATTCACATTAGGCGCCGAGGGTTCCGTCGCCGCCGGTCCCGTAGGCCGCACGGCAACCGCGCAGACCGACGCGCAAATGCACGCCGACATTCTGTCGTGGTCGCGCACGCAAGGTCTGTTCGCCGGCGTGGCGCTCGAAGGGGCCACCCTGCGCCAGGATCTCGACGACAACGCCAATATCTACGGCCAGCGTCTGGAGAATCGCGCCATTGTCAGCAGCCGCCGCCGCATGCCTCCGGCCGCCGCGAAACTGGTGGGAGTCTTGAACCGTTACTCACCGCATGAGGAAAAACGCAGATTGGACTAAAACTGTAAGAAGAAATCACGAGCCGTGTTATAGAGAGTGTGACGTTTTCCGGCATCGATAACCCGAATCAACCCGCGTCCCCCGACGCAACCGCTCGACCCGAAGCAGCCCTGCCATAGCTCAGACGAAACGCCCAGGCTAAACTCGCCAACGGCTCGCGAGTCTCCCCCGCGCCCACTTCCCCGTGCTCCAGCGGCGCGTGATCCTTCTCCAAAATATAGATCAGGCGCTCGCCGACTATCGAAAATCGCACCGCATCCGCATTTGCATCGTTAGGGAAATGAGCGCACAACCCCCGCGCGTATCCGCAGTTGCACACTTCCCGCTGCACCGTCTCCGGAGGCTCCCAAGCTCTCCTAGCCATGCATTCCCCCGCCCACGCATCGCCCAGCGGCAAGCGAGGCGCCGGATCCCAACCTCCGGCATCCAAGCGTCGCGACGGTTTGAAATAGGGACAAGCCAAAGCGGTATCCTAGCAGATAAGTGACGCCCCGCATCCAACTATTGGAACAAATTCTCGCCCAGGACCCCTCCAGCAAACTCGCCCGTTACGGATTGGCCATGGAGTACGTCAACACAGGCGAATGGGCGCGTGCGATCCCGGAATTCGAAGCCGTGCTCAAGACCGATCCGGCTTATTCGGCAGCTTACTATCACGGGGGGCAAACTCTGGAAAAAATGGGCCGTCTGGACGACGCGCGCGAATTCTATCGCCGCGGCATCGCCGCCACCCGCGATCCGCATGCGCTGGGCGAGCTCGAAGCCGCGCTCAGTATACTAGGGGATTAATTGAAAGTTTTGCCCCGCATTTCTATATCTGTGCCTGACCTTGCTGGCCGCGGCGCTGCCTGCTCTGCCCCAAGCTCAGGGCAAGGCCCAGCCCAAGCCGCCCATTCGCCGCGCCATCGGCAACGATACCGCAGAACCAGCTCGATAGCAATGAAGCGCTGTTCACCGTACTCGCCGCCATCAACGCCGCCGGCTACGACGATCAGATCGACGCCCCCTCCACCCACGCCTTCCGCCATACTCTGCGCACCGAAATAGGCGCCCGCAATCTCGATAGCGTGTTCCAGCTCAAGCGCTTCTTCCGCGATCACAAACTGGCGAATCCCAACGCCGAGCTGAGCCGTTATATCTCCTACGCCCTACTCATCAACGGGCCGCCCGACTTCGATTACCGCGATCCCGACATGGTGCGCCCTCCGGACGCGACTTCCGTCGAAGGCCTGTCTCCGCTGCTCGCTGCGTTCTACAGCGAAGCCAACATCAGCGGAAGCCTGGCAGCGTGCCCAGCCTTTCTATGACCAGGTGATCGAGCAGTATCAGGAACCCGTCGCCCGCACCGTCCTGCTGGTCAACGCCTACGCGCGCAACACCACCAGCGGCTATCTCGGCCGCCACTTCCAGATTTACGTGGACCTGCTGGGCGCTCCGAATCAAGTGCAATCGCGCAGCTTCGGCGACGAGTATTTCGTGGTGGTCACGCCTTCGACGGAGCCGCAGATCGACGGCATTCGCCACGCCTATCTGCACTTTCTGGTCGATCCCCTGGGACTCAAGTTCTCCGAAGACATCAACAAGAAACACGCCTTGGGCGATTACGCGCAAGGCGCCGGCGCGCTCGACGATCACTACAAAACGATTTCGTCGATCTGGCCACCGAGAGCCTGATAAAAGCCATCGAAAGCCGCATGGACCGCAAACCCGGCCGAAGCCGAACAAGCCATGAAAGAAGGTTTCGTGCTGGCCCCGGCCCTCGCCGAACAGCTCGCGACTTACGAAAACCAGGAAGTGGCGCTGCGCCTGTACTTCCCCAATCTATTCGCCGGCCTCGATTTCAAGCGCGAAGAGCAGCGCCTGGCGAGCGTCGAGTTTGTGTCCGCCAAAGCCAACCGCACCGTGCGCCCCGCCCAAACCGTCGAAGCCTCCGGAACTGACCGGCGCCGCCAAAACGCTGGCCGAAGCCGACCAAGCCTACACCGACCGCGATCTCGACCGCGCCAAGCTCATCTACCTGCGCGTGCTGGAGCGAGACCGCCGAGCAATCCTGGCACGCAAAAGCGTATTATGGTTTAGCGCGGGTGGCTGTGCTGCAGAAGGACCCCGAGACGGGTGATCGCCTGTTCCGTAAGGTTCTCGAACTGGAGCCGGACGCCGAAACCAAATCGTGGAGTTTGCTGTACTTGGCGCGGCTGGCTGATTCGCAGGGCGACCGCGATCAGGCGGTGGAGAATTATAAGGCCGCCCTCGCGGTCCCAGATGCACCGGAGTCCGTTCGTCAAGCGGCCCAAAAAGGCGTCGCTGAAGCCTTCAAAAAATGAGGCTGCAAAAACATAATGAGGAGTAAAGGAATGAAGACGAAGTTTATGATGGTTGGCCTGCTGGCCGCGGGCAGCCTGGCTGATGGGACAGAAGGTGAAGTCGGCTAAGGAAGGCGAAGCCGTGCAGGCGGTGTTCAGCGGCCACTACGCCGGATCAAAAGATCGCCGCCGTCGACAATCTGCTTTCCAAGTTCAAGGACACCGAGTTCAAGGCCATCGCCTTGGAAATGGCCGGCGAAGCTTACTCGCAAAAAGGCGACTCGGCGAACGCCATCGTTTACGGGAACCGCGCCTCGAAGCCGATCCCAAAAACTTCCAGGCCATGCTGCTGGTTGCCGGACAGCTGGCCCAGATCACCAAGGAATTCGACCTCGACAAAGACGAAAAAGTGAAGCGCGCCACCAAGCTGGCCAACGACGCCATCGCTGCCATCAACGCGACTCCCAAGCCCAACCCGAAGCTCGCCGACGACCAATGGGCCGGCATCCAGAAGGATCTGGTGGCGCCAGGCCCACGAGACTCTGGGCGTGATTGCCGGAATCGACAAACACTGGGACGCCGCGATCACGGAATACAAGATGGCGATCGACCATGCGGCCAATCCCGAAGTGACTACCATGGTCCGGCTGACAGCGACCTATAACTTCGCCAAGAAGTACGACGAGGCGAGCGCCATGGCGGACCGGGTCCTGGCCACCCCGGGCGCCCCCGACAACCTCAAGAAAATCGCGCGGACGAGAAAGCCCGCGCCGCCAAAGCAAAAGGTCAATAGCGATCCACGACACATCCATGAGCGCGGACCTGGCGATTCTCGAGAAAGCACTGGGTCACAGCTTTCGCGATCGCGAATTACTGGAACGCGCGCTCACGCATAAATCCAAGGTCTACGAGAAATCGGCGGAGGGGCAGACCGCCGCCGATAACGAACAGCTGGAATTCCTGGGCGACGCGATTCTGGGATTCGCCGTAAGCGAGTCTCTGGTGCGGCGCTTCCCCTCGTTCCCCGAAGGGCGCCTTTCGAAGTTGAAAGCCCATTTGGTGAGCGCCGCCCATCTCTACGCGGTAGCGCAGAGCCTGCAACTCGGCGACTATCTGCTGCTAGGCAGGGGCGAAGAGATGAGCGGAGGGCGCGAGAAGAAAGCCTTGCTCTCAGACGCCGTCGAAGCCCTGATCGCCGCGCTGTATCTCGAAGCGGGCCTCGAAGTCACCCGTAAATTTTTAGAAGAGCGCGTCATCGGCGCCTTCGATCTCCCCGAGGATGGCGTCGATAGCGCGGTGACCGATCACAAGAGCGCCCTACAGGAAATGGCACAGGCGCTCAAACTCCCACCGCCGCGTTATGTGATCGTGACCGAAGACGGCCCCGAGCACTCTAAAACTTTCACCGTGGAAGTTCGCGTCGGCAAAGATTGGGTAAGCCAAGCCCAAGGGTTATCGAAAAAAAGCGCCGGCCAGAAAGCTGCGCAGCAGGTGCTCCAGCAGTTAACGGAATGGGGCCGTTAGTCGACCGCCCCCCTCCAGGTATTCCCCTTCTCATCGCGCAAGGTGACGACCAGCCCGCTGGAAATGCCCGTGAGCGTTTTTCCCTTGCCGTCCCGAAATCGATATACGATCGAATTGTCCGCAATCGACTCGGCCGATCCCAGCCAAATGTTCCCGTACTCGTCCTTCAGCTTGATGAAATCCCCATGTCCGTAACCCGAGACACGGGTCTTCGTCTTTTCCTCCTGAAGGTTAAAGAACCCGCCCGCCTGTCGATTTCTTTTACGCGTACGTGTGACCATTTGGTACTCCCGAGTACGATTGTGCGCCAAGTACCATGCCGTTGCGATAAGGCGAAAGATGTAGCTTGCTCAGGGTGTTTATCCTAGAATCTATGCGCGCGCTTCTGCAACGAGTCAGCCAGGCCCAAGTGAAAGTGGAAGGGAAGGTAGTGGGCGAGATTGGCACGGGCCTGTTGATTCTGCTGGGCGTCGCCAAGCCCGACACCACGGCCAACGCCGAATTTCTGGTCGACAAAATCCTGAATCTGCGGATCTTCCCGGACGCCGCGGGCAAAATGAATCTCAGCCTGCTCGACATCGCGGGCGAGTTGCTGGTGGTCTCGCAGTTCACGCTCTATGGGGATTGCCGCAAAGGCCGCCGCCCTGGCTTCGACGCCGCCGCTCCCGCCGGGCAAGCCCGCGCGCTCTACGAATCATTCGTCGCCTTGGCGCGCCGCAGCGGCCTGCGTGTCGAGACCGGAGTGTTCCAGGCCCACATGGATGTCGCGCTGGTCAACGACGGTCCGGTCACACTGCTGCTGGAGACCGAAACCGCTTCCCTGATACCCTTGTCAAAGTGATCCTCGGTTCCGGCGTTGACCTCTGCGAAGTCCCGCGCATCGAAGCCGCCGTTGCGCGCTACGGCCGGCGCTTCCTGGACCGTATTTACACGCCGCATGAAATCGCTTACGCCGACCGTAAAGCCAACCGCTTTGAGCGCTACGCCGCCCGTTTCGCCGCCAAAGAGGCTGGGATGAAAGCGCTCGGCACCGGCTGGCACGGCGTCGCCTGGCGCGATTTCGAAGTCGTGAATCTTCCCTCCGGCCGCCCCACTTTGAACTTCCACGGCCGGGCCGCGGAGATTGCCGCGAAGATGGGTGTCAAACACGTGGCTCTCTCCATTACGCACACCAAGGAACAGGCGCTGGCGATGGTGATCCTGGAGAGTGGAGCATGACTGTCCGCGTGGAGAAAACCGCTGCCAGCGTTTACCGGGTGATCGTCGAGAACGGCTCGACCACCCAGCACACGGTGACGCTCACGCCTGAATACTGGCAGAAGTTGACGAAGGGCCTCGTACCCGCCGAAACCCTCATCCAGAAATCTTTCGAATTCCTGCTTGAACGCGAGAGCAACGCTAGTATCCTGCGCTCCTTCGACCTGCCCGTCATCCAGCGCTATTTCCCAGAGTACGAACGTTCCATCTGTGAAAGCTTGCTCTAAACTTGTTGCACCCGTCCGCTGGTAGTTTACCGCCCCGCGGCGCGGAAACTTAATCTTGATTTCGCGCCCGGGCTCCTTACGCAGGCGCGGATAGGGCTACTGCACGGAAACGCCCAAGCGGCGCGATGGGTCCTATAATTTAAGTAACCCGATGCGCAAGCGGTATCTCTTTTGGTCCGGCCTCGCCCTACTGGCGATTCTAGTCACGCTGGTGGTGTGGCAAGTCTCCTTCAGCTTTGGCAACTATGGCCCCACCGACGCTGGCCAAACTTTCGTTTTCTGGGCCGTCTCGACGCTGATCTTCCTGCTCACCGTCACCCTCGGCTTCATGCTGTTCCGCACCGGCGTCAAGCTGTACCTAGAGCGGCAAGCCAACCGCGAAGGCTCGCGCATCAAGACCAAGCTGCTCGCCGGCGCCCTTGCGCTCAGCCTTTTGCCCGTGGTGTTCCTGGCGCTCTTTAGCTACGTCATCCTGAACCGCAACGTGGAGAAATGGTTCAGCCGCCCCGCCGAAGGCATCCGCACCGATCTGGTGCAGAGCAACAAAGCGCTGTCCTCAGAGGTGCAAGGCCGCGCCGACGCGCTCGCGCATTGGATCGCCCTATTGCCCGAAGTGGATGCCGGTACTGCCGATTTTCCCGCCCTCTGCCGCGACAACAATATCGCCTCGCTCGAAATCCGCGCCCCCGGATCGCCCCTCTCTGTCGTGTGCCCGCTGCAGCCCGGCACGACCGGCCTCTTTACAGCGACTGCTCCGCTGCGCCCAGGGACGCTGACCCTCGCCGTGCGCTCCGCCGCCGACATGCAGCGCACCCAAAGCGAAATCGATCGCTACATGACCGAATACAGCCAGCTAGCCGCGCAAAAGAAAAACATTCGCACCCTGTACTTGCTGTTCATCCTGGCCATCGCATTGTTTATTCTGTTCGTTGCCACCTGGATCGCGTTACTGCTCTCGCGCCAGATCATTTCGCCGATTTCGGCCCTGCTGGTTGCAGCCAGCGAAGTCCGCAAAGGCAACCTCAGCCACCGTGTCCGCGCCAAGGCCGTCGACGAGCTTGCCACTTTAGTCCGCGCCTTCAACGAAATGATGCAGGAGCTCGAAGCCAACAGCCGCGAGCTTGAAAGCCGCCGCCGCTTTACCGAAACCATTCTCGAAAGCATCCCCACCGGCGTGCTTTCCGTGAGCGCCGACGGCCGCATCCAACGTGTCAACCGCGCCCTGCAAGGCCTGCTCCCGCAAGAGCAGGTGGAGCGCGCCGCGCATCTCAGCGATCTGTTTTCGCGCGAAGACGCCATCGAAATCGAATACCTGATGAAGCGCGCCCGCCGCACCGGCATCGCCGCAAGCCAGGTGGACGTGCACACGCCCGCTCAGGTCCTGCATCTGGCGATCACGGTGTCCGCGCTCCCCGCACAGCCCCCCGCCGGCCAGGGTTTCGTCGTGGTTCTGGAAGACACCAGCGAATTGTTACGGGCGCAGAAAGCCGCAGCCTGGCACGAAGTAGCTCGCCGCATCGCCCATGAATTGAAGAATCCGCTCACTCCCATCGCGCTCAGCGCGGAACGCATCGGCCGCATTCTCGATCGCGGCGGCATAACGCCCGAATCGCAGCGCATCCTGCGCGAGTGCGCCCGCACCATCTCGCGCGAAGTGGAATCCGTGAAGACGCTGGCTGACGAGTTCTCGCAATTCTCGCGCTTCCCCGCCGCCCAACCCGTGCCGAGCGACCTCAACCAGATCGTCAAAAACGCCTTGTCCGTCTTCCTCGGCCGTCTGGAAGGGATCGATCTGCGCGTGGAGCTCGCCACTGGTCTGCTCCCCGTCCAAGTCGACCCTGAACAGTTCAAACGGGTGATCGTAAATCTGGTCGATAACGCCGCCGAAGCCATGCGCCAAGCGCCGGTCAAGCACCTGCTGCTGCGTACTCTTTCCACCGCGCCCGATTCTATCGAGCTATTGGTTGCCGACACCGGCTGCGGCATCTCGCCCCAAGACAAAGAAAAATTGTTCCTGCCCTACTTCTCCACCAAAGGCCGCGGAACCGGCCTGGGACTCGCCATCGTCAGCCACATTTTGTCGGAACACGGCGCGCGCATCCGCGTCGAAGACAACCGCCCCGCCGGAGCGCGCTTTTACGTGGATATCCCAGCCACCGTCGCCGCCGAGGCCGAGGCTCGCGCGTGAAGACCACGCGTATCCTGATCGTAGACGACGAACCCGGCATCAGAGAGTCCCTGGCGGGGGTCCTCGAAGACGAGGGTTATTCCTGCAGCGCGGTCGAAAGCGGCGAAAAATGTGTGGAAGAGCTCGCGCGCAATAGCTACGAAGTGGTGCTGCTGGATGTCTGGCTCGATGGCATGGACGGCCTCGAAACCCTGGCCCGCATCCAAGAAATCCCCTTCGCTGACCGTCCGGAGGTAGTCATTATCTCCGGCCATGGAACCATCGAGACTGCGGTAAAAGCCACCAAACTTGGCGCCTTCGACTTCCTTGAAAAGCCCCTGACCATCGATAAAGTTACCGTGGTGCTCAACAACGCCGTCCAGCAGCGGCGGCTGGAACTGGAGCTCAACCGTCTCAAGGAATCCGGCGACAGCAAGCTGCGCATCATAGGCGACAGCGTTCCTATGAAAGCGCTGCGCCAACAATTAGGGCTGATGGCCGCCACCAACGGCCGCGTGCTGATTTTCGGCGAAAGCGGCACCGGCAAGGAATTAATCGCCCACGCCATCCATGCCGCCAGCCCGCGCGCGTCCGAAGCCTTCGTCGAAGTGAACTGCGCCGCCATCCCCGAAGAGTTGATCGAAAGCGAATTGTTCGGCCATCGCAAAGGCAGCCTGGCAGGCGCTCTCGATGACAAGATCGGCAAGCTGCAGAAGGCCGACGGCGGCACGCTCTTTCTCGACGAAGTCGGCGATATGTCGCTCAAGACCCAGGCCAAGCTGCTGCGTGCCCTGGATGAACAGCGCTTCGAACCGGTCGGCGCCGCCGACTCCATTCAAGTGGACGTGCGCGTAGTCGCCTCCACCAACAAGAATCTGGAAGAAGAAATCGAACGCGGCAATTTTCGCGAAGATCTCTTCTACCGCTTGAACGTAGTCCCCTTTCATGTACCGCCGCTGCGCGAGCGCATCGAAGACGTGCGCCTGCTGGCCGACCATTTCCTGAGGGAATTCACCACCGCGTACGGCCGCAAGCCTAAACAATTGACCGAAGATGCCTTCTGCGCGCTAGAAGAATATCCCTGGCCCGGCAACGTGCGTGAGCTGCGCAACCTGATGGAGCGCATTGTCATCATGAATCCGCAGACGGGCATCGACGCGCGCCACATTCCGCTCGATCGCTCGCGCCGCGCTGTCTTCGACCGTCCCATGGAGCGCTTCGGCAGCCTGCAGGATGTCCGCGAAGCCGCCGAGCGGGACTACATCCTGAAGAAGCTAGAAGAAGCCAAAGGCAACGTTACCCGCGCCGCCGAAATGCTAGGCCTGGAGCGCAGCCACCTCTACCGCAAGATGAAGGCCCTCGGCATCGCGCCCAAGGAATAGCGTGCCCGCGCCCACGCTCCGCCAGCTCACCGGCGTGTTCTTCCGCATCGGTAACACCACCTTCGGGGGCGGACTCCCCACCATCGCCGCCCTGCAGCGTGAACTGGTGGAGCAAAACGAATGGCTTTCTCCCGAAGATTACGCGCTTGCGTTTTCGCTGGCGCGCATCACCCCCGGCACTAACGTGATCGCGTTCTGCGCAGCCGCCGGCGTGCGCATCATGGGCCTGCCCGGCGCACTCGCCGGAGTTCTCGCCGAAACCGCACCGTCAGCGGTGCTCGCCGTTCTCATGACGCAAGGCTACGAAACCTGGCGCACCAACGCCTGGGTCATGGCAGGTGTGGGCGGGACCATCGCCGCCGTTGCCGCCATGATGTGGTCCAGCATTTGGTATTTGGTGAAGCCGCACTTCAAAAACACTGCCAACGCGTTCCGTGCTCTGGTGATCACGTTAGGCGCGTTCGCCGCCGTGTGGAAATTCGGACTCGGGCCTCTCCCCGTGATCGGCATCGCCGCGCTTGTGGGCTTACTGTGGAAAGAGCCGGCATGAACCTGTTCCTGCTCTATCTGCTGCTGTTCAAAGCCGTGATCACATCTTTCAGCGGCATGGCGTCGCTACCCATCGTGCGCCAGGATTTCGTAGTCACGCGCCATATCCTGACCGATCGCCAGCTCAACACCGCGATCGTCGCCGGCCGCACCGGGCCCGGCCCCAACGGCCTGTACCTGGTGAGCGTCGGCTACTTCGCCGCCGGACTTCCCGGCGCCTTCGCTGGGCTGATCGCCTTGATCACGCCCGCGTTCCTTATCATTCCCATGATGAGTTGGATCGGCAAATATGCCAACATTCCGCGCATCCGCGGCGCGATACGCGCAGTGATCTTAGCCAGCGCCGGACTCCTGATGGCTGCCTCAATTCCGCTCGCCCGCGACGCCGCCACTGGACCCGTCGCTATCGCCATCATCCTTGTCTGTTTTATTGTGTTAACGTTCACACGCGTCGAAACCTGGTGGGTAATGATCGGAGCCGCAGCGGTGGGCCTAAGCGCGATCATTTCATGACTGGTGTTCCGCCAACAACTATGTCGTTCGCCAGCGGGCAAGGCGGTATGAAGTAAATGAGAATTATCTCGTTATTCCCGGGGAGCAATCAATTGGGGCCGCCCCCGGTTAAATCGAGAACGGACTGTATGGCTGGGGCGGAAGGGATCGAACCTTCGAATGCCGGAATCAAAATCCGGTGCCTTACCGCTTGGCTACGCCCCAACGCGCCGGACCATATAGGCCGGGTCAAGGGCTTTCAACGCGTCGCCGGCTCGAGCTCGAACTTCGCGGGCGACGCGCGGCCCGCGCCCGGTTGCCGCGCCGCGGCGCGCAAGACTTCCGTCGGCCAGGGCGATCGCAACGACCGCGACAACGGCGCCCCCGGCGAGATCGACCAGATGGTGCCCGCCCTGAATCGGCGTCGCGGCGAGCACCGCCAGATTGAGCGGCAGCACGACCGGGCGCAGCCTCGGCAGTGTCCAGCCATAGCGGATCAGCAGCAGCGCCTGCACCGTGTGATAGGACGGAAAGCCGACCACGCCGCGCAGCTCGGCCGGCGAAATGAAGCCCGGCCCGTGCTTCAGCATCTCGACCAGGTCATGGCCGTAATCGAAGCCGAGAACAAGGCCGAGCTTGGCGGCGACGGCGTCGGGCAGCGTATAAAGCGAAAAGGCGCCGAAAGACGGAAAACAGGTCCACACCGCGAGCGTGATCACGGCGCCCGCCGCGAGCGCCAGGCTGAACGCGTAAAGCTCGGCGCTCTTTTTCGTCCAGCCCATCGCGAGCATCAGGAGAACGGTCTGCGGCAGGACGGAAATATAGGCAAGCGCGAGCAGCCGGTTCAGCATCGGATGCCGGGCCGCGAATGCCATGAGCTGGGGCCAATGGAATCCGAACGCACCGTCCACCGCCGCGAGCTGGGCGTCGATGCGGGGCCCCGCGACGGTCATCAGCAGGTAGCTGAGCAGGCTCGCTCCGGCGGGAAACACGATCAGGAAGATGGTGCAGGCGAGCAGCGCGCCGAGCGCCGCCTCGTTGCGGACCCGGTCGTAATAGTACCAGGCCCCGGCGAGCGGCAGCATGAGCGCCGCAAGCAGCGCGTAATTGCGCGCGTCGATCGCGAAATGACCGATCGCGAGCCAGCCCGCATCGAGCGCCACGATGCCGGCCGCCATGCCGAAAAGGATGCGATTGAGGGTCTTCTGCATGGAATGATCCGCCGCCTGCGCCCGGTTTTAGGCCCGGCGGCGTTAACGCATGGCAAATGCCGGAAACCGGGCTCCGGCCGTTGCGGGGGTGGGAGGGCATCGTTATAAGGGCGCCTCCTGCCCGAGTATTTCCGGAGAGTAGCTCAGCCTGGTAGAGCACCACGTTCGGGACGTGGGGGCCGGAGGTTCGAATCCTCTCTCTCCGACCACGCCTAGCTTTTCTTGGCGAGCCTTAGCGAGCTTAGAAAAGCTGGCGCCGTGCCGAGCGTAGCGAGGCGCGCCTGCCTGTACGAATTTGGAAGTTCGACAGATGAGCCGTCAGCCGGCTATTCGGCGGGGACGTGCTTCGTCCGGCTGAACGGGCGCCAATTGGTGAACTAGGTGCCGAGATCGTCGAGATACACATAGATCACCGGCGTGATGTAGAGCGTCAGCAGCTGCGAGAACAGCAAGCCCGCCCGCCACGCACAGGCCCAGCGGCCGGCGCGAATCCGCGCCCATGCCGGTGCCGAACACGATCGGCAGGGTGCCCATCATCGCCGCCATGGTGGTCATCATGATCGGGCGGAAGCGGATCAGCGCCGCTTCGATAGATCGCCTGCTCGGGCGTGACGCCCGTCTCGCCGCGCTCTCGCTGCAGCGCGAAGTCGATCATCATGATCGCGTTCTTCTTGACGATGCCGATCAGCATGATCATGCCGACAAAGGCGTAAAGCGTCAGCGGCAGAGCCCGACAGAGATACAGCGTCAGCAGCGCGCCCACCGCCGCGGACGGCAGGCCCGACAGGATCGTGAGCGGATGGATGAAGCTCTCATACAGAATGCCCAGGATGATATAGACCACGATGACCGCGATCAGCAGCAGCATGCCCATATTCTGGGTCGAATCCTGGAACGCGCTCGCGGTGCCCTGGAAGCTGCCCTGGATCGAGCTCGGCATGCCGATTTCGCTGGTGGCCCGGTTGATGCCCGAAACCGCGTCGCTCAGCGCATAGCCCCGGGCAAGATCGAAGGAGACCGTCACCGCGGGAAGCTCGCCCGAATGATTGATGCTGACCGGTATCGTGCTTGCGGAAATCTTGGTCACGGCGCTCAGCGGCACGAGCGTGGCTTTGGAGTTCATTATGTAAAGGTCGCGCAGCGACGAGACGTTCTTCTGATCCTGCGGCAGCAGTTCGAGATCCACGG
>CAVVZG010000025.1:0-4793 GCA_963752205.1 Bryobacterales bacterium
TTCCGCGGAATCTCCCAGCGAGCCACTGAATCTCCCTGCCACCCGGCCGCCCCGCCAGGAGCCGTCCAACTTCCGAAATGAAAGAGACGCGTTTGCATCCCGTAATCGGACTCCACCTTCAGGGTGTTGTCATCCTGCCAAGTGATATGAAAGCGTCCCGGCACGCGCATAATCGCGGGCGCGCCGTAAGACCTGCATTGCTCCCCCGCCGCCTCGTCTTTCGCAGGGTCCCAGGTGTCCGCGAGTTTCTTCGCCCCCGGAGTGATCGGGATGCTGGCGTAATCGCCCTTCGCCGGAGTAATCATCCGCCAGCGCCAGTCTTCCGTGACCACCGAAACCCAATATCCAGTGAGATCGATCGGAGCCGAAGCCTTGGCCGACTTCGTCTGTGCCATAAGACTCGGCAGCGTCAGTACGCCGGCCGCGATCAAGAGTTTTGTTTTCGCGTAACGCATTCTATTTTTTCGCCGTGAGGCTCTTGTAGATTGCCTCGACAAACATATTCGTGGTCCAAGGTCCAGAATCAGAACCGTATTGCTTGCGATATCCCTTGGTAGGATTCGCCGCCTGCACCTGCTCCAGCGTCATACCCTTCGCGATCAAGTCCGCGACCACGTCGCGAATGATCGTCACCATGTCGCGATACTCCACCACATCCGCTTGGTCCGCCAGCCAGCCATGCCCGGGGATCACATAGGTGCCCCCTGCCTGCCACATCATCGGAATCGACGGGATCGCCAGCTCGACAATTTGGTTCAAGGCGTCGATCTCCTGCTGGATACCGCCGCCCTTCTCGACATCGATTACCGGAAAGTGCGTAGTGTCGAAAATCTCCCCCGCGACAATCACGTCCGAGCGGCGAAAGAACACAACACTATCGCCATCGGAGTGCGCCGCGTGAGACATGATCTGAATCCCCTCGCGATTAAAATACATCGGCTTTTGCTTCTGGAAAAACGTCTCCGTGGGCCACGCCGCCAGCGGGTACGCCGCCTGCTTACCTGTCGGCGCGCTCATCCGCGTGAGCAAGTTCTCTGTCCCGATAATCACCGCGCCCTCCCCGGCTTTGGCCAACTTTTCGTTGCCCCCGACGTGGTCCGCGTCCGCGCTGCTGTTGATGATGAAACGAATCGGCTGACTCGTCAGTTTGCGGATCTCCGCCATGACGCGATCCGTCATGCGCGCCGAGCCAGTATCCACCAGCAGAACCCCATCCGGCCCAATCTGCACCGCGATATTCCCGCCCGCGCCGGCAATCATGTAGAAGTTTGGCTGGACCGGAATGACTTCGACATCGTCCGCCGCCATCGCGAATCCCGCGGCGAGGAACGCGGTTATGCAACAAAGCTTTCTCATGACGTCGATCAGTTGATGAGGAAATCGTCCCAATGCTCTTTGATGAGCCCGTTCTCGACGCGAATCACATTAAAGTGATTCCACTTGTACTCGCGACTCGGATCGTCGGGATCTTTCGCCGTCCGCTGCGCCATCATGAGGCAATACGGCCCGTTCACCAGCGTCAACACCGGTGGATCGATCCATTCGTCCTTGATCGGCTTCGCGTCCTCCGGCCGGCGCCCCGGCCGCGAACTCATAATCTTCAAGAAGCCGTCGCGCCCCTGCGGAAAATTCGCATTGTGCTGAATGTAGCCTGGGTCCATGGTCTTGTACGCCAACTCCAGATGCGCGTACTGCAGCATATCCTTCATCTCGGATTTGGCCAGCGCCAAGGTCTGCTCCTCTTCCTTCGAGAGCTTCCCGGTGTTCCATTGCATCGGTGGCTTGGGCGAGACCCCCGTCACGACCTTGCCTGACCCCGGCATCTTCATCTGGCTATCCCAATGCTCCTGCACCTTGCCGTTTTGCAGGCGCAGGACTTCCAGGCTGGTATCGTAAAACGTCTTCGACGGATCCTTTGGATCTTTCTTTTCCTGCTCGAACACCAGCCACACAAAGTCGCCCTTCGCCCCTGCTAGCACCGGCGGATTCGTCATCTTCGCCGGAATTGGATTCATCGGTTTGCTGAACTTCTCAAAGAATGCAACGAATCCCGCGCGTCCCGTGGGAACGCTAGGGTTGTGCTGAATGTAATCCTCAGCCTGGTATTTGGACGTAAGCTCCAAGTGCCCCGCGTAAATCACCTGACGCCACCAGTCCAGAACAAAATCGACGTTCTTCTTCTCTTGTGCCGTCAGCGGAACCGTCTGCGGAGCCGTAGGCGGATTGATCGAAGACGCCGTGAGAACACCAGTCGTCAGCCCCAGCGCAGCGGCGAGTAATCGTAATTTCATGTGAGTGATCCCTTCTTGCAACATCGTTCAGTATACTTCTGACGACGCGCAGATGGGCGCTACTTCAATCCGTAAACGAATAACGAACTTCCCGCGGAAAACGCCACATACTGTTTCCCGTTCACGCTGTAAGTCATCGGCCCCATCGCGATCTCCCCACCCGCGGTCACTTTCCACAGCAACTTCCCAGTGCGCGCATCCAGTGCCTGGAACAGCCCCTCGCGCCCGCCCGTGAACAGTAAATCGGAAGCAGTCGTCAAGATCCCACTCATGGTCATATCGTTCATCTTGAATTCCCACTTCTTCTCGCCGGTCTTAGGATCAATAGCGCGTACGACTCCGTATCCATCCTCCGGCCCATTCTTGCGGACCTGCCCGCCGCGTAACCCCGGCACCGAAGTGCGGAACGATCCTCCTGTGAAAATTTTCCCCTCGTTGAATTCCTCGTCCGTCTTGGTGAGATTCGCGTAAGCGTCCTCCCAAGCCGGAACATAAAACAATCCCGTCCGCGGACTGAACGAAGGAGAATACCAATTCGTGCCGCCCGTCAAGCTGGGATAAACTTTGACTCCGTCCGCGCTAGGCTCCATGCCCGCCACGCGCATCGGACGCCCCGCTTCATCCAGCCCACTCGCCCAGTTCACCTTGACGAACGGTTTGCCTTGCAGAAACTGCCCGCTAGTCCGGTCAAGCGTGTAGAAAAATCCGTTGCGATTCCCCCACATCATCACCTTGCGCGGCTGCGTGCGCCCGTCTTTGCCGGTCCAGTTCATATCCGCCAGCACCGGCACCTGCGTCGAATCGTAATCCCAAACGTCGTGCGGAGTGAACTGGAAATACCATTTGATCTTGCCCGTATCCGCGTCCAGCGCCACCACGCAGTCGCTATAGAGGTTGTCGCCCGGCCGCTTGTCGCCGTTGAAGTCGGCCCCCGGATTGCCTATGCCCCAGTAGGTGAGATTCAACTCCGGATCGTAGGACCCCGTCATCCACACCGAAGCCCCGCCGTGCATCCACGAATCACCCGTCCAGGTTTCGTTGCCCGGCTCGCCCTTGCCCGGGATCGTATAAAACCTCCAAGCCTCGTTGCCCGTCGCCCCATCGAAAGCCGCGATGAATCCGCGAATCCCATACTCGCCGCCCGCCGTTCCCACGATCACTTTATCCTTCACCACCAGCGGCGCATGCGTAATCGAATACCCGGCCTCAGGCTTAGCGACTTCCTTGTCCCAAACCAATGCGCCCGTGCGCGCATTGAGCGCCACCAAATGCGCGTCAATCGTCCCCATGTAGACGTTGTTGCCGAGAATCGCCACGCCACGGTTCACGCGCCCGCAACACACCCGCGCCTCGCGCGACGGCGAATACGAATACAACCACTTGATCTCACCGGTCGCCGCATCCAGCGCCACCACGTCATTAGGCGCCTGCGTCAGGTACATCATGCCGTCCACCACCAGCGGCGTCGCCTCGAACTTTTCGAGAGACCGCGCCTGGAACGCCCATTGCAATTGCAAATCATTGACGTTCGCGGGAGTCACCTGCGCCAGAGCACTGTAGCGCTGGCTCGACGGCGTGCCCGAATACGACAGCCAATTCTGCGGCTCCTTATCGGCATGCAGCAGGCGATAGAAAGTTACTTGCGCATCTACCGCCGCTACGCACAGCATCCCCAGCACTATACGAGTAAACATGGTTTTCATAATACCTCCGTCACGACCGCGACCGGCCGTGGATTCCCGGCCCACGGCTTGCTCAGAAACAACCACACCAATGTCCCGGCGAGAGGGATCAAACTCATCGAAGTAAAAATCGCTTCAAAATTTTTGCTATCGATCAAGCGCCCATAGATCGGCAGCACAATCGCCAGCACCGCTCCCCACGATCCAGTAGCGATGCCGCCCGCCATCCCTGCCTGATCTTTTCCGTAGATGCGCGCCCCGATGTGCAGCCCCATCACGATAAATCCGTCAGCCACGAACAATGCCCAAAACAAAAATGCCACTACGACCGGCCAAGTATGGAACTGCGTAACGAACATCACCGGCAGCGCCATCGCCGAAAGCAACAGCAGAGTCTTCACCGGACGCGGATCCTCTTTGACAATCCGGTCTGACACCCATCCCCACACGAAATACCCGATCAGCCATCCCACTGACGGAATCCACAAAATATATCCCAGCTCCTTCTGCGATAACCCAAGAGACCGGCTTAAATAGAGAGGACTCAAATATCCCACCACACCCAGCGCCACCGCACCCGTGCCGTAAGTCGTCACCACCAGCCAGAAGCGGCGATCGAACGGATTCGGCAGCATGATTTTGGAGCCCTTCAATCCCGGCCGATGCGGCAATCGCGGCGGCCGCGCCACAAAAAACCACCACACCAGCCAGCCCGTGCCTAGCGCGCCCGTAATCCAGAACGCAGTCCGCCAACCCAGGGCCAGCGCGATCGGAGTCACCAACAGCGGCGCCAGCAGCGAGCCCGAAGCCGCCCCGCTAT
>CAVVZG010000026.1:0-19854 GCA_963752205.1 Bryobacterales bacterium
GATCCTAGTATACACGACCTGCGAAACCGCCACCGCAGCCCTGTGTCAATGCGACACGTTTTTCCGCGCTGGGTTCTCATCGAAGCAAAGACTTGCGTTGGAGCGGGAAATGCTTAGATCCAGCTCATGCGACCCCGACGTCTCAAAATTCCACTGCTTCTCTCTTTTCTGATATGCGCGGCCGTTGCGCACGCGCAGCTATCGTTCATCGAATACCCGACGCCTACTCCGTTCGCCGATCCCACGCGGATCACCAATGGGCCGGACGGGGCGTTGTGGTTTACGGAGTCGGGCGCCAATCAGATTGGGCGGATCACCACCGGCGGCGCTATCACCGAGTTCCCGCTTGCGAATCAGAGCGCGCATCCTTCCGCCATCACGTCGGGGCCGGACGGGGCGTTGTGGTTTACGGAATCCGGCAGCAGTAAGATCGGACGCATCACCACGGCCGGGGCTGTCACCGAATTTCCGATTACTGACCCTGCCGGAGGCATCACCGCGGGGCCGGACGGTGCGCTGTGGTTCTACTACAACGTCCCTGAAGTAAGCGGGTCGAGCGTGCCGCCCAGCGTCATCGGGCGGATGACTACCGCCGGAGTTGTTACAGAATATTCACTGTCCCCTGAGGTTCCCTCAGGGCATAGCTCCTTAATCCAGGGCAACATCACGGTCGGGCCCGATGGCGCGCTGTGGTTTCTGTTCCAACTCTCTTGTACCGTCTGCTCCGACGCCGGCGGCAGGATGGGGCGGATCACAACCGCCGGAGTCATAAGCGAGTTTCCAACCACGCTGGGCAACTTTTTCGGGGGCCCCACAGTTGGGCCCGATGGCGCGCTGTGGTTTATCGCAACGCAAGCCGAAATCGTGCGCATGACCACGGCCGGGGTTGCCACCCCATACCAGTTAAACGCGGAGGCGAGCAACATCGCTAAGGGACCGGACGGGGCGCTGTGGTTTGTAGAAAACCAGATTCTAAACGGAAACGATTCCACGCTGGGACGGATCACTACCACGGGAGTCGGCAGCTACTATCCGATCAAAGGCATTACAAATGATGGATCGAATGCCGCTGATGTCATAACGGGACCGGATGGAGCATTGTGGATTACAGATCGCAACGGCAAGATTTGGCGGAGTACGGTTTCCGCCAGCGCTAATCCGGTGATCTCCGGACCCATGCCCCCGCTGGGCCAAGTGGGCGTGAATTATTCCGCTACTCTCAGCGCGTTTGGCGGCACGCCGCCGTATAAAAACTGGAGTGTCAGTAGTGGAACGCTGCCGCAGGGGCTTGGGCTCGATTCGTCGAGCGGCGTCATCAGCGGCATGCCAACCGCTCCGGGAACCATGAGCTTCGACGTGACGGTGCAGGACAGCGCGGGATTGACGTCGCCTCCGCAGAGCCTTTCGATTACCGTCAACGCGCCTATCCCGGGTTTGAGTTTCATCGGTTCCATGCCGCATGTGGCGGCGGAGGAGAACTGGATCACGACCTTCACCTTGGTTAATAAGGGCGCAGCGTTGGGGACGGCGCGCCTGAGTTTATTTGGCGATCCCAGTGGAACGCTCCCGCTACCGCTCACGTTTCCGCAACAGGGGACGGCGAGTTCGACCACGGCGTCCATCGACAAGAATATTGCGGCCAATGCTTCTTTGATTGTGCAAACGGCGGGTCCACAGACGCCTCCCGTGCAGGTGGGCTCGGCGCAATTGTCGGGAACCGGCGCGGTCGATGGCTTCGCGATTCTTCATCATGTTTTGACGCAGCAGGAAACGGCGGTGCCCATGGAGACGCGCAGCGCGAGTTCCTATGTGCTGGCTTTCGACAATACCGGAGGCAGCGTGCTGGGCGTGGCGCTGGCGGGTTTGGCGGCGCCGGCGAGCATAGGAGTGGTGATCCGCGATGACAGCGGCACGCAGATCGGCGGAGGATCGCTGGGGGTGGCTGCCGGCGGACACGCTTCTTTTGTCCTGCCTACGCAATACCCGGTCACCGCCGGCAAGCGCGGCACGATTGAGTTCGATACCGCCAGCCCCGGCCAGATCAGCGTAATGGGGATGCGCTTCACTCCGCCGAACAACGCGCTCACCACCATTCCGCCGCTGGCCAACGTCGTGCCGGGAAGCGCGAGCATCGCGCATCTGGCTACGGGGAACGGCTGGAAAACGACCTTTGTGCTGGTAAACACCGGCACCACCGCGGCGCCGGTTCAACTGAACTTCTTCGGTGATAATGGCAGCCCGCTCGCGCTCCCGGTGGGATTCCCGCAGATCAGCAGCGGCGCCACTTCGCTGGTTTCCTTCGTCACTCAAAGCTTGCCGGCGGGAGCGACTTTGTTAGTGGAGTCCGCCGCTCCCTTGTCGGACCCGTCGCCTACGATCGGGTCCGCGCAGTTCACCAGCAGCGGCAATGTCAGCGGATTTGTGATCTTCCGCTACGATCCGACCGGCCAGGAAGCGGTGGTGCCGTTTGAAAGCCGCAATGCCAGCGCCTACCTGCTGGCTTTCGACAACACTGCTGGCAATGCCACCGGCGTTGCGGTCAACAGTGTTTCCTCGCAAGCGGTGAGCGTGCCCGTGGTGATTCGCGACGACGCCGGAAATCAGATCGGTACCGATACAATTGCCTTGGCCGCGAACGGACATTCAGCCTTCACGCTGGTGACGGACAAATATCCGGCCGCCGCCAACATTCGGGGGACCATCGAGTTCGACACGCCGTCCGGTGGACAGATAAGCGCACTCGCATTTCGCTTTCTGGCGGCGCACACGTTTACGACGCTGCCGGCTTTGGTGAAATAGGCGCTAGGCCCACTTCTTTCCGATAGCGCCCAGGTCCGCCTTGCCCAGATCTTCGGGTGTCATCGCGGGGTGGAATTCGACATGGGCGTTGAAGCCGAGGAACCACGGCTCGGCGAGCGCGGGGATCTTGGAGGGGTCGTCCAGATTGACCACGATGATGCCTCCGCGCTGGCCCCCGAACTCGGCGAAGTACGCGGCTTCGGGCTTGGCTTCGGCCATGATCTTCTGGATTCTCGCGCCGGCGGAACCGTCCTTCACATAGCTGTTGAAGGGTTCGACCGGGAATTTTACGTGGATCAGGATTCGCATGGCTGACTATTCTACACGCATCCACAATTCCGATGCGAGCAGTCCGCGCCACGCGGATTCGCTGCGCGCTAAACGGAAGCCATGACGCTGCGAACAGCGGATGGTGATCCACCAGACGCCGCGTTTTTAGACCGGTTGCGGCGCGGAAGAACAGGTACAGCGCGCGCACCAGGAGTCCCGGCTTGCGGAATTCCGACACCAGCCAGCGCGCTTGCGGCGTTGCCGCGCAGGAGACGCGTGCGAGTAGGCGGGCCTGGTCCTCCTCCGCGAAGCAATCGAGGAAGAAGTGCGTGACGATCAAATCGTATTCGGCGGACGGCAGCGGCGTGGTGAGCGCGTCGTCGTGGCGATAGGCAACGCGAAAGTCGCCGGCACGGGTGCGAGCCAGTTCCAGCATGCGCGCGCTCAGGTCGACGTAATCGATCCGCGCGCTGGGAGCCGCTCTAAGCAGTGCCACTAGCGCGCGGCCGTCGCCATCGCCCAACACCAATACGCGCCGTGCGTCTGCAACTACGTTGAGAAACGCTTCGCGGCGGCGTTCCAGGGCACGCCCGAACCCTGCGTATTCCAACCAGCGATAGTAGCCGGCGATGCGGTCGCAGTTCACGCGACCATCGGCAGGAATAGCAGCGGACTTAGCAGCGCTACATCCGCCAGCACTCGCACGGCATCCGCCGACAATCTCCGGTGCACGCGGCCGAGCAGCAGGAATGCGGCGGCGCTGGCCAGTTCGGCCCCGCCCAAGATCGGACGGTGCGCATATAGGAGGGCTCCCGCCGCGCAGGCGAGCGTAATCGCGGCGGCGCTGGGCGACCAATCCAGCCTTTCTCCTTCCCAGCGTTGTATGGCGATGCAATTCATCCAGCACAAGCCCGAAAACAGCAAAATGGTGGCTACGTCGGCGGGGGTCTTCACCTTGCCCCAGGCTTCAAGAGACGCCCCCAGGGCGAACAAAACGCCTACCGCCGCTTCCTTCGGCCCGCGCAGGATTCCCGTATGCACCAGCGCAAAATAGACGCCGATTGCCGCGAGCAAAATCACTCCACGCAGGAACAGGCCGGTGGATAAATGCTCGGCAGCCAACCAGCCGGTGAGCCCGAGCATCGACATCCAAAGAGGGAAGAGCGGCTTCCACCAGCGCCGGTAAAACTCATGCCGCGGAGAATGGCAATCGCCTTTCCAAGCGTCGAGTGTGCGATCCGCCGCGTAAATCAGCCACACCGTGAGCAGCAGCAACAGCGCGGCGAGCGCATCGACCGGCACCTGGAAGCAGCGCGCGAAGAGAATCTGCCACAGCACGGCGACGATGGGAGCATCCAGGCTCAGCAGGTTGGGCCACAGCCAGAGGCGTGTCGGCTTCATGGCAACTGGCAGCGCGCTCTCCACAACTCTTATTATGAACTCATGCGCCTGCGTATTATGCTCCTGCTCGCGTCTCTTCTCGCGCTGCCGCTCTTCGCGAAAGACCGGCCCATTCCGATTAAGGTCGTGGTCGTGACCATGTTCGAGCGCGGCGCGGACACGGGCGATCAGCCGGGCGAACTGCAGTACTGGGTGGAGCGCGAAAAGCTCGACCGCGTGATTCCGTTCCCCCAGGGTTATCACGATCTGCGTATGAACGGCGACGGCGTGCTGGCGGTGCTCACCGGTGTGGGGACCGCGAAGGCCGCGTCCACCATCATGGCGCTGGGCATGGACCCGCGCTTCGATCTCACGAAGGCTTACTGGCTGGTGGCGGGCATCGCCGGTATCGATCCCGCTGACGGCAGCCTGGGCTCGGCGGCATGGGCCGAGTGGGTGGTGGACGGCGACATCGGCTACGAGATTGACGCGCGCGAGATTCCCAAGGATTGGAAGACAGGCTTCGTGCCGCTGCGCAAGTCGGTCCCCTATGAACTGCCGTTGATGGTGCCGAACAACGGCGAGGCGTATCACCTAAATGCAGCCCTGGTTGATTGGGCCTTCCGGCTGACGCAGAATGTTCCTCTGATGGATTCCGAGGCGATGCAAAAGGAGCGCGCGTTATATCCGTCGCCCAATGCGCAACGGCCCCCCTTCGTGCTCAAGGGCGACACGCTTTCCTCGAGCACGTTCTGGCACGGGAAGTTAATGGACGAGTGGGCGAACGACTGGGTGAAGTATCACACCGGCGGGCAGGGCAACTATGTCACCACCGGCATGGAAGACACCGGCACTTTGCAGTCGTTGACGTTTCTCGCGAAGGCCGGGCGCGCCGATGTCAACCGGGTGCTGGTGCTGCGCACGGCCAGCGATTACGATTCGCCCACGGGATCGATGACGGCGGCCGAGAGCCTGGCACGGAACAAAATCGGCCAGTATACGGGATATCTTCCTGCGCTCGACGCGGCGTGGCGGGTGGGGCGCACGGTGGTGGCGGAGATTGTCAAGAACTGGGCGGAATACCGCAACACGATTCCGGGAAGTGCACTACGCTGACGCGGCTCGGGCGTAGAAAGTCGATGGATACAGTCACAGTAGAATCGATCCCGATCGTGGTTGGACGGGAAGAAGACGGATATTGCCATCCGTTTGCGACTGCACGCCACCCTAACCCGTCCGATTCCACATTTGCAACACTCGCGTTTCGTGCTCGTAGCCCAAAGCGCTGATCGAGCCTGTCGAAAGCGCGAACAGGCGGCCGCCGGTGGGGTCGAGTTCGAGCCAACGGGCGGCTAACACGCGTAGCATATGTCCGTGACCGAAGAGCGCAACATCGCCGCCGGCGGCGACGGCGCTGGCAATGACGCGGTCGGCGCGGGCAGCTACCTCTTCTGCTGATTCGCCGCCGGGTGGCGTGCCCGTCCAGATGGTCCAGCCGGGATTGGTGACTTGGATCTGCGCGGTGGTCAGGCCTTCGTAGGCGCCGTAGCCCCATTCGCGCAAGTCAGGCGTAATTTCGGCGCTGTATCCGGCGAGGCGGCAGGTTTCTAGGGCGCGGCGTAGGGGGCTCGCCAGCACCAGCGCGAACTTCTTGCCGGCCAGCATGCGCCCAACGGCGGCGGCTTTGCGCTCGCCTTCGGAGGTCAGCGCCAGGTCGGTTGAAGAGGTGTGCCTGCCGGCTGCGCTCCACTCAGTTTCTCCGTGCCGGACCAACCATAATTCGCCGCGAGTCATGTATTCACTGTATCCGGCTCTAAGGTTTTCTTGCCGGAACAACGATAGAGCGGATAGCGTTCCTGTATTTGAGAACCGGGAGGAAGCCCTATGTCGCTGCGCGATTTCATTTCAAAGCAATATATCGATGTTATTCAGTGGACCGAGGAGGAAAACGGTATCCTGGCCACCCGCTATCCGATGCAGGACCTGGAAATCCAGAACGGCGCGCGGCTGACGGTGCGTGAGTCGCAGATGGCTGCGTTCATCGATGAAGGGCGGCTGGCCGATGTTTTCGGGCCGGGGCTCTATACGCTGACCACGCAGAACCTACCGATCCTGACGGATTTGATGAACTGGGACAAGAAGTTCCAGTCGCCTTTCAAGAGCGACGTGTACTTTTTTTCGACACGCCAGCAAACGGCGCAGAAGTGGGGCACGGCGACGCCTATCACCATCCGCGATAAGGAGTTCGGGGCGGTGCGGGTGCGCGGCTACGGGATTTACGCCTGGCATGTGTTCGACCCGCGTGTGTTCCACACCAAGGTGAGCGGCACGCGCGACGCTTACCTGGTCAGCGACATCGAAGGGCAGCTTCGCGAGACGATTGTCAGCCACATGACCGACACGTTCGCCGGCAGCAGCGTGCCGTTCGTCGACATGGCGGCGAATCAGGCGGCCTTGGCGCAGCGCATCGGCGAGGGGTTGAAGCCGGTATTCGCCGATCTGGGGCTGATGCTCGACAGTTTTGTCGTCGAAAATCTATCGTTGCCGGAGGAGTTGCAGAAGACCCTCGATGCGCGCATCGGCATGAATATGGTGGGCGACCTGGGGCGCTACGCGCAGTTCCAGGCAGGCACTTCGCTGCCGATCGCCGCGGCCAATGAAGGAGGAGGCGGCGCGGCAGCGGGCATGGGACTGGGCGCGGGGCTGGCAATGGGTCAGCAGTTGATGAACGCCATGCGCTCCGATACCACCACTGCGGTGGCGCCTCCCGATAGCGGTGCCGCGGGCGGAACCAAATTCTGTATTTCCTGCGGGAAATCGATTACCAGGGCCGCGAAGTTTTGCCCTGAATGTGGTGTTTCGCAGCAGTAGAGATAACATGGTGTCTTGGGGACATCCGGACGAAATCGAGTGAGACTCGCGAGAATCCTGGGCCTTGCCGGGAGCGCGCCGAAGACCGCCTCGCGCAACGCTTCTCGCGCCGTTCACGATCTCACGGCGCTGTGCCGCGGCTTGTTGTCGGAGCGCGGCGAAGTCTCCGGCGTCCTCCTCGCGACGCAAACGCAGCAGGCTTATGAATCCCTGGAGGCGCCGCAGCGTCACGCTTTCTTTGACGTTCTTGTGAAAGAGTTCTCTCCGGATCCCGGATGCGGTTGGCCGCAGCGGGGATGCCTATCGCGCCGATCCTTCGGCGGCCAATCTCGCCGAGTTGCAGAGGGTGGTGGAGCCGCCGCGCCAGGAGTTGTTCCGCCGCCTCAATATGGCGCCGGGCGGGACGCGGCTGCTGGTCAACATGCGGCGTGACTTGCTTGGCGAGACGCGCGTGCATCCCGAGTGGACCGCGATCGCGGCCGATCTCGAGCACTTGCTGGCGTCCTGGTTCAATCGCGGTTTTCTGTCGTTGCAGCGCATCGATTGGACCACGCCGGCAAACATTCTCGAAAAGCTGATTCAGTTTGAGGCGGTGCATGCGATCCAGGGATGGTCCGACTTGCAGCGCCGTCTGCAAGCCGACCGCCGCTGCTACGGTTTCTTCCATCCCGCGCTGCCCGGCGAGCCCATCATTTTTATTGAAGTGGCGCTGACGCGCGGCATGAGCGCGCTGGTGCAGCCGCTGGTCGATCCATTGTCGCCGATTTCCGATCCTGGCGAGGCGGATACGGCGGTCTTTTACTCTATCACCAACTGTCAGGCCGGTCTGCGCGGAGTGCCTTTCGGCAGCTTTCTGATCAAGCGCGTGGCGGAGGATTTGGCTGCCGAGTTTCCCCGCCTCAGGAAATTTGCGACGCTGTCGCCGATTCCGGGTTTCCGTTCCTGGCTCAACCAAATGAGGAGCACCAAAAAGGTCGCAGCCGTTCTGGCTAAGCTCGAAGGAACCGTCTGGCTGGGCGACAAGACCCTCGCGGCGGAACTAGGCCACGAGCTCGAACCTTTGTGTGCCTATTACCTCACCCACGCCAAAAACGGCCGTGAGCCGCTCGACCCGGTGGCGCGTTTCCACCTGCGCAACGGCGCGCGGCTGGAGCGCATTAATTGGTTGGGTGACACGTCGGCGCTGGGAATCGAGCGTTCCGCAGGGCTCATGGTGAACTACGTTTACCGCCTGGACGACATCGAGCGAAACCACGAGCTGTACACCAAACAATACAAAGTGATCGCCTCGCACCATATCGATTGGCTAGCGAAGCGCTCCGTACTTGCCACCGCTCCTTCGAGCGTGTAAATCCGCGCAAGAAGCTGATAATGAACACTTTAATGATAAAAATGTGTTTTGCGCCTCACAAGACTTGACAATGAGGCACTAAACTTGCATAATGGCATCAGGCTAAGTTCAAAGCCGAAAGTTTAATGCCAAGTAACGGAAGAGGGATGGGAGAATCATGAGCAAAATCATTGGGATCGACCTGGGCACCACGAACTCGGTGGTTGCTGTTATGGAAGGCGGCCAGCCGGTCGTCATCCCCAATCAGGAAGGTGGGCGGACGACCCCGTCAGTGGTGGGATTCGCCAAGAGTGGCGAGCGGTTGGTAGGGCAGGTGGCGAAGCGCCAGTCCGTTACCAATCCGGAGAACACGGTTTATTCGATTAAGCGCTTCATGGGGCGGCGGTTCGATGAAGTGAGCCAGGAAATGAAGCTGGTTCCTTACAAAGTAGTCGCGGGGGACATGGACGATGCCCGCGTGGACATCAATGGCAAGAAGTATTCGCCGCCGGAGATTTCGGCGATGATCCTGGGCAAGCTGAAGGAAGCGGCCGAGGCTTATCTGGGCGAGAAGGTCACCAAAGCCGTGATCACGGTTCCGGCCTACTTCAACGACGCGCAGCGGCAGGCGACCAAAGACGCCGGCAAGATTGCGGGGCTGGAAGTGATGCGTATCATCAATGAGCCGACGGCGGCGGCGCTGGCTTACGGGCTGGATCGCAAGAAGAACGAGACCATTGCGGTCTACGATTTCGGCGGCGGTACCTTCGATATTTCGATTCTCGAAGTGGGCGATGGCGTGGTGGAAGTGAAGTCCACCAACGGCGATACGCACTTGGGCGGCGACAACATCGACCAGCGCATCATCGACTGGCTGATTCAGGAATTTAAGCGCGATCAAGGGATCGACGTTTCGAAAGACCAGATGGCGCTGCAACGTCTCAAGGAAGCTGCCGAGAAGGCCAAGATCGAGCTTTCGACCTTACTTGAAACCGAACTCAATCTGCCGTTCTTGACGGCGGATGCCAGCGGTCCAAAGCACTTGGCGATCAAGTTGACGCGGGCGCGCTTCGAGCAGATGGTGGCGGATATTCTGGAGCGGTCGGTGGAGCCTTGCAAAAAGGCGCTGACCGATGCCGGGCTGACGCCGGCGCAGATCGACGAAGTAGTGCTTGTGGGTGGATCGACGCGCATTCCGAAAGTGCAGGAGATGGTCCGCAACCTGTTCGGCAAGGACCCCAATCGCAGCGTGAACCCCGACGAAGTAGTCGCGGTGGGCGCGGCGGTGCAGGGCGGCGTGCTGGGCGGCGAAGTGAAGGACGTGCTGCTGCTGGACGTGACGCCTCTGTCACTCGGCATCGAAACGCTGGGTGGCGTGTTCACCAAGCTGATCGATCGCAATACGACGATCCCGACCCGCAAGAGCGAAGTGTTCTCGACGGCGGCCGATTCGCAAACCTCGGTCGAGATCAAGGTTTATCAGGGTGAACGCGCCCTGGCCAAGGACAACCGGATGCTGGGGGTGTTTCAACTGATCGGTATTCCGCCGGCGCCGCGCGGCATTCCGCAGGTGGAAGTGACTTTCGATATCGATGCGAACGGCATCCTGAACGTCACGGCTAAGGACAAAGCCACCAACAACGAGCAGAAGATCACCATCACTTCTTCTTCCGGTCTCAGCAAGGAAGAAGTCGACAAGATGGCTAAAGATGCCGAGGCTCATGGGGCCGAAGACAACAAGCGCAAGGACGAGATTGATGCCCGCAACCGGGCGGACTCGATGGTGTATCAGGTCGAGAAGATGCTGAAGGAGCATCGCGACAAGATTAGCGACGAGGACGCGAAGAACGTGGAAGGGGCGCTCGAAGCCACGCGCAAGGCGATGTCGGGCGGGAGCGTGGAGGAGATCAGTAAAGCTACCGACACGCTGACGCAGGCTAGCCATAAGTTGGCCGAGGCGATGTACAAGTCGCAGGCTGGAACTCCGGGTGGCGGGGCTCCGGGCGGTGCTCCCGGTGGCGATGGGGCCAGCCCGGGCGCTGGGGCTGAGAAGCCCAAGGACAACGTGGTCGACGCGGAATTCGTTGACGTTGAAGACAAGAAGTAAGTAGGTCGAGGCAAAGGGTGTCGGGCCGTCAAGGCCCGACGTATCTCATGGCTGCCTATGGCGCAGAACGATTATTATCAAACACTCGGAGTGGAGCGGGGGGCCGATGCGGAGGAGATCCGCAAGGCCTACCGTAAACTTGCGCGTAAACATCATCCGGATTTGAATCCGGGCGATAAGTCGGCCGAAGACCGCTTTAAAAAAGTCCAGGAAGCTTACGATATTCTCAGTGAGCCGAAGAAGAAGCAGATGTACGATCAGTACGGCTTTTATTCGGAAAACGGAATGCCCGCAGGCGCTCCTGGAGGGCCGGGCGGTGCCGGAGCGGGGCCGAACATGGGCTTCGGTGGATTCGATTTTTCGGACTTTCAGCGAGCAGCGGGGTCGGGGAGTCCACGGCAACGCTATACCGATCCGGAGGAATCGACTAACTTTCAGGATATTTTCAGCCAGTGGTTTGGGCGGCAGAACGAGCCGCACACGACTGCTCCTGAAAAAGGCACGGACCTCGAATACGGGCTCAGCATCGATTTCTGGCAGGCGATTCGGGGGACGCAAGTGCGTCTGAAGATCAATCGCCAGGAAGTTTGCACGACTTGCAACGGGACGGGGGCGCGGTCGGGCGGCGTCACGGTCTGCCCGGAATGCAACGGCAGTGGGACTGTAACGCAGATGGCGGGCGCCATGCGCTTCGACCTGAAATGTCCCAAGTGCGAAGGCACTGGCCGCCTCACGAACAAATGCCCGACTTGCCATGGCGACGGGCGCATTTCGCATTCGGAAACGGTGGAGGTGCGGATTCCGCCGGGAGCGCAACAAGGTTCGCGTTTGCGCGTGGCGGGCAAAGGCAATGCGGGTACGCATGGCGCGGCGGCTGGGGATCTATACATCACGGTGCGCGTCGAAGATCATCCGTTCTTCCGGCGCGATGCTGACGATATTTTGATTACGGTCCCAGTGCGGATCGACGAGGCCGGGTTGGGCACCAAGATCGAAGTACCCACCATCGACGGGCGCGCGCAGCTCAAAATTCCGCAGGGCACCAAGAACGGACAAAAGTTCCGCATGCGCGAGAAGGGCGTGCAGAATTCGCGGACGGGGACGCGCGGCGATGAGATCGTCGAGATCGTCATCGAAGCGCCGGAGGTGCACGACGAGCGCACCAAGGAACTGCTGCGTGAATACGCTACGCTCAACCCCGCCGATCCGCGCGCGGAGATCTGGAGCAAGGTGTAATGGCAAAACCCAAGCGAGCGGCGTTCATGATCTCGGCCGTGGCCGAGCAATACCAGATTCACCCCCAGACCCTGCGTTTGTATGAGCGTGAAGGGCTGCTCAAGCCCTCGCGCAGTGACGGCAACACGCGGCTCTATACCGAAGACGATGTGGAGCGGCTGGAAGTGATCCTGAAGCTGACACGGGACCTGGGTGTGAACCTGGCCGGTGTCGAAATCATTTTGAACATGCGTGAGAAGATGGCGGAGATGCAGCGGCAGATCGAGGCGTTCGTTTCCAGTTTGAACACCGAGATCACTTCGCAGCGCACGCGTCCAGCGGCGCAGGAACCCGCCAATTCATTGATTCCCGTGATCCAACTGCGGCGCTCGAAGAAGCCTGGGGCTTAGGCCACTGGCGAACCAATCACTGGGTCTGTGGATTACCTGGTTCCCCAAAGTCTTCGGCGAGTTTCTGCCAGCCAATCCGGAACACTTCTTTTCATTTCAAGATCTGTGGCATCCATGAAAAATGCACAGAGCTCGAATGCCTTCTTGGCTTCGAGGAAAGCACCTTGCTCATAAAATAGACAGCCCAATTGATATTGGGATCGTGCCCACGAGGGATCACGGCGATCGGAGGGTAGACTTTGCATCAGCTTGTCCTCAGCCGCTTCCAGGTGTCCGTTCTTCCGGTGGCAGACCCCAAGATAGAAACAGAGATTTCTTTTTCGGTCATCGGTCACGGGTAATGTCAAAGCCTCCTGAAACGAATCCACCGCGTCTTGATACCTCGCTCGCTGGAAATTCACGCAACGCGTCTTCGGGCTTGCCCTCACCTATGTACAAGCAGGCGTGAAGAAATTCAGTGTATACGTTGGTCCAGTATTTCTCGGCTTCGGACAAGCGTTGCCGGGCCTCTATAAATCGGCCGAGCCGAGACAGGCAGTTCGCCTGATTTCCGAGTAGGCTGCTCTTCATTTGCGCATCCACTGTGATGCTTGTAAGTTCTTCAAACTCCTTGAGCGCATCTTCTACCTTGCCAGCGTCGCGCAGCGTAATGGTTCTTGCTATCCGCTCATCCACAGGTAATCTGGCCTCCTCAAATCGCCCAACCCTTCACATCATCCATAATAGGTAGACTTCCTTCTATGCCTGCTCCTTTGCGCAGCATGACCGGGTTCGCGCGCGTGCGCCGTCCGCTGGGCGATGGCGAACTGGTGGTGAGCGCCAAAAGCGTGAATCATCGCGGGCTCGATCTGGTCATCCAGACCCCGTCGGCGCTCGAACCGTTTGAGAGTACGATCCGCGCCATCGTCAAAGCGAATGTAGCGCGCGGGCATGTGGAGGTCCGCGTGTCAATCCCGAAGAGCGCCAATGGGGAAGCGGTGCTGGCGCTCGACCGGGAATTCCTCCACGACTATCTGCGCATTTTCCGGGAAGAGGCGGCGGCGCACGATTTGGAATCGAAACCGGATCTGAATGCGGCGCTGCGCATTCCCGGCATGTTCACGGCCGCGGAGGTCGCGGGTCCACCGGACGGGGCGGAGGCTGTGCTGCAAGAGGCGCTGGCGGCTGCCCTCGAAGAGCTCAACGAATTCCGGGCGCGCGAGGGCGGCGCGATCGTCGAGGAGCTGCGCGGCCACAACCAAGGGCTAAGCACCGCGGCGGAACGCATGGAACAGCTGCGCGCGGCGTCGTCGGACTATTTTCAAAAAAGGCTGGCGGAACGGCTGCAGGAAGTGGCCAAGGGCATCCAGGTCGATCCGCAGAGGTTGGCGCAGGAGGCGGCGATCCTGGCCGATCGCAGCGACATCGGCGAAGAACTGGCGCGCCTGAAGATTCATTCGGGGCAACTGGCGGCTTTGCTCGACGCGGGCGGGGAAGTGGGCAAGAAGCTGGACTTCCTGCTGCAGGAAATGAATCGCGAGACCAACACGATTCTTTCGAAGACCAGCGGGGCAGGGGAGCCGGCGATGAAGATTACCGATCTTGCGCTGGCTGCCAAGGCGGCCATTGAAAAGATCCGCGAGCAATCTCTAAATCTCGAATGACGACGGTTTTTATCATCTCAGCGCCCTCAGGATCGGGCAAAAGCACGCTGGTTAGCGAGCTGATGCGGCTGGTCCCCAAGCTGCGTTTTTCCGTGTCCTATACCACCCGTTATCCGCGCGGCAAAGAACGGGACGGCGAAGACTATTTTTTTATCTCGCGGGAGGAATTCGAGGACCGGATCGCCAAGGGCGAGTTCCTGGAGTACGCGGAGGTCTTCGGCAACTACTACGGGACGCATATCAGCGAGCTCGAGCGGGCCGGGGCGGAGGGTTACGACCTGGTGCTCGACATCGACGTGCAGGGTGCGCGACAATTAAAGGAGAGAATTCCGGCCGGAGTCTCCATATTTATTTTGGCGCCGAGCCGGCAGGTTCTGGAGGAGCGGCTGCGAGCGCGCAGCCAGGATTCGGAATCTGTGATCCTGCGCCGCTTACATGATGCGGCGGGAGAGATTCGCAATTATTCTTTGTATGATTATGTGCTGGTGAACCGGGAAGTAGCAGCGTCGGTGGAGACGCTGGTGGCCATCGTGAAGGCCACGCGGAGCCGGCGCGACCGGATGGAAAATGAGATCCGTCCGATACTCGAAACGTTTTTGTAAAAGGACCGAAATATCAAATGGCTGAAACCAATCTGAAACAGGTGGCGCAGAACGTGATTCCGGACGATCCGGAAGCCAGCGCTTACCGCTTTATCATCGTGGCGGCGAAGCGGGCGCGCCAATTGCAGGGCGGCGCGCGCAGCATGCTGCCCACGACGTCAAAGAAGCCCACGGTTGCGGCCATGGAAGAAGTGCGGCGCGGGCTGGTGCCCTACGAAGACACGGCGATTCAAAAGACGATGTTGCCGTTGCTCGCCGAAGAATAGCGGAGAATGATGAACGTCGCGCTGGGCGTGGGCGGAGGCATTGCTGCTTACAAAGCGGCGGAGCTGGCGCGCGCGCTGATGGAGCGGGGCTTCACAGTGGACGTCGTCATGACGCGGGCGGCGGAAGAGTTTATCCGGCCGCTTACGTTTGCCGCGCTCACGGGGCGCAAGGTGCACACGCATTTGTTTTCGGCGGCGAGCGCCGAGGACACGTTATCCAGCGCCATCGACCACATCCGTATCGGGCAAGAGAATCAGCTTCTGATAGTGGCTCCGGCGACCGCCGATCTGCTTGCCAAATTCGCGCATGGGCTGGCGGATGATCTGCTTACTACCACCTATCTGGCTTTCACGGGAACCGTGGTGCTGGCGCCCGCGATGAACACCAACATGTGGAATCATGCGGCGACGCAAGCGAACGTAGCTGCGCTGCGGGCGCGCGGCCATATCATCGTCGAGCCGGATGAAGGGCTGCTGGCTTGCGGCATGATTGGTCCTGGGCGATTAGCGGAGCCGGTGGAGATCGCGGACGCAGTGCTCGCGGCAAGTAAAAAGAACAAGCGGCGGGATCTGGACGGCGAGACCATTCTGATCACGGCGGGGCCGACGCAGGAGCCTATCGATGGCGTGCGCTATTTGAGCAATCGATCGAGCGGCAAGATGGGCTACGCGCTGGCGGACGAGGCTGTGGCACGGGGGGCTCGCGTGGTGCTGGTCTCGGGGCCGGTGAGTTTGGCCGCGCCGCGCGGCGTGACGCTGGTAGCGGTGCGCACCGCGCTGGAGATGCGGCAGGCGGTGATGGATCATCTGTCTGAGGCGACGATCGTGATCAAGGCTGCGGCGGTGGCGGATTATCACATCCCTAATCCTCCCCAGCAAAAGATGAAAAAGACGGCGACCCGGTTGGCGCTAGACTTGGAGCCCACTCCGGATATTCTGGCCGAAGTCGGCACCAAGAAGGGCGACCGGCTGTTGATCGGGTTCGCTGCCGAGACCGGCAATCTAATCGAGGAAGCGCGGCGCAAGATGCAACAGAAGAACTGCGATATGGTGGTGGGCAATTTGGTTTCGCAGGCGGGAACAGGCTTTGAATCCGACGAAAACGAAGTGGTGCTGGTGACGAGCCCGGGCGAGACGATAGCGGTGGAGCGCGCTTCGAAACGCGCGATCGCGGAGCGCATATTCGATGAAGCGATGCGTTTGCGCCTGTCGTTGCACGCTGCGCGATGACTTCCGAACAGCTTCGCCAGTACCTCACCTTCTATCAGGATCTCGGTGTGAAAAGTCTTTACCGGCGCGCGCCGGGTGTTGAAGCAGCTCCGGTTGAAAAGCCTCTACCTGCACCCACGCCGGCGCCCCTGGCTGCGCTCACCGAATTGCCTTCGCTTGCGCCCGCCGGCGATACGCTAGCGAAGATCAGTGAGGATATCGGGGATTGCAAACGCTGCCGCTTATGTGAGCAGCGGAACAAGATTGTCTTCGGCTCGGGGAATGAGCAGGCGCGGCTAGTGTTTGTGGGCGAAGGGCCGGGCGCGGATGAAGACGCGCAAGGTCTGCCGTTCGTTGGGCGCGCGGGGCAGTTGCTGACGCAGATGATCGACGGAACGGCTTCGAAGGAAGGCATTCCGATCAAGCGCGCGGACGTTTACATCTGCAACGTGGTGAAGTGCCGGCCTCCGGAGAATCGCACTCCGCAGCCGGACGAAATGGAAATCTGCGGGCAGTTCTTGTTCCGGCAGTTGATGACGATGCGTCCGAAAGCGATTTGCGCGTTGGGGTCGACGGCGGCGAAAGCGTTGCTGGCTACCAAGGACGGCGTCACGCGGCTGCGCGGGAACTGGCATAAGTGGCGTGACATTCCGCGTGATGGTGACTTATCACCCTTCGTATTTGCTGCGGCCTTACAACCAGAATGCCAAGCGCGAGGCGTGGGACGATTTGAAGAAGGTTTTGCATTTTGTCTACGACTAGGCGCGGGGTCTTCATTACGTTTGAAGGGCCGGAGGGGAGCGGCAAATCCACTCAACTGCGCATGCTGGGCAAGAAGCTTCGGGGGCAGAATCGTCCGGTGCTGGAAACGGCGGAGCCTGGCGGGACGCCGATCGGGATGCAGATCCGGCGGGTCCTGCTGGACGCTAAGAATCAGGAATTGTGCGCCACCGCGGAGCTGTTGCTGATGTTCGCGGCGCGGGCGCAAAATGTGGATCAGGCGATTCTGCCGGCGCTGGCCGGCGGGCAGGTGGTGCTGTGCGACCGCTTTACCGATTCAACGCTGGTGTATCAGGGCGCCGCGCGGGGCTTGGGCGCGGAGGTGGTGTATGACGTCGACCGCATCGCCTGCCGCGGGCTTTGTTGTAGCACCGTGATGATAGAATAAATTCTCTTTGGCATGGCATCGCTGCTTAGCAGTAGACTCTCCTCTCAGGGTCCCAAGTCCAGGTTTAAGTGGTACTGTCATGCCAAAGTCTGGAAACGAACCATTAGTATTGGTAGACGCAAAACCAGCCGTCATATCCCACTCAACGGGGTCTTCGTCTTTGACTCCATTACTAGTAGTAGTAGTATGCTGTTTCCTATTAATGGACAAACTAGAATCCTCCAAGTTCTTTGCCGTTGATGGCATTTTTGATGAATGAGATTTCCATAATTGCGGCGACAGATGCATTGCAGACTGCCGACATCCTTACAATGGAAATAAAAAATCAAAGCAGATCGACTTGTTGTTATATGTACCATCATCGTTATGCCAAAGATCATCAGCGCATTTAATGGTGGTGGTGGCGGCCAAGTTTGTTTTAGTACCCAACGGTAGCATCACACCAGCGGCATCAGACTTCAATTGAAAACCCGCTATCTTGCTGCTGTAGTTCTCGTTGTCGTCATCACCAAGACTTCCGCCGATACCATGCGACAGCGAAGAGCAAGTATTAGGACTTGTTGACTGTGATCCTGAATAAGCCGGCAGCGACTCCTCAAGTTGTAAGCGGTTGTTAAGAATTCGCGTCAAGAGACTGAAAGTTTGCTTGCGTGACAGTAAAGATCCAAACACAAACTGCACATTGTGAAATAAGAGCACAAGACAATAGACAATAACAAAACCATAAACCGAATATTACCCGATTATTTGCAGTGTGAACCGCGATTGCGTTTGGGATGATGAACGCTAATTTGGCCAACGTTATATCCACCATGTCCGACACAGGAATGACAATCTATACAGAGATCATATTATTTATTCAACAATGACATGTTGGTGCACCTCGGAACACCTCGGTTTCGCCTCAATTTTTTGCCCTCGGTAAACTTGTCAACGTCAAGGCCTAGTGATATTTACACGAGTGTGGACCTATCCCGAAACATAGAATTACTAACTAAACAATTTGGGAAAACCAAAAAGGCTTTTTCTTGCTCTGTGCCCCCAACGAACAATTAACTTAACAATTACAATGTATGTAATCTAGTTGTTGTTGATCACATTGATTGTTCCTATAATTCCTATTGCAATCATTGAAGAAATAGTACCTGTGTACGAGCAGCAAATATTTTTGAAGAAAAGCAAAGATAGTTCCGAGTGATGTAAATATGTCCTGTAATCACCGAATTTAAAACCATGTAGATTATAGTAGTATTAACATTACCTTGTATCAGCATGTCTGAAACGTACGCGCAGCTGAAATCTGTAACAACATTGAATCCAATAAAACGAATTTAGTCTTGTCAGGGAAAATCCTACAGTTTATCAGGATTTCTTGTGCAGAAAACTGCGGAAATAACTTTTGAAATGCTTCATTGTGTTTCCATTTTATTGCTTTGTCAGCAACCTATACAATAGTAGTACAGGAATTGACATTAGGCGAGAGCGACACGAGCAGAGCGTACAACGTACCATTTCTACCGCACCGGCCATTACTGCTTATCGACAAGATACATTAGCATAATAACAATTCTATGAGGATTCACAGACGATTGAGCAAATAGTGGTATTATAACCTTGAAGATCCCTGTGGAGGAATACATGTGTAGTGTGTGCGGGATTTGGGCGGATAAGATTGTTTCAAAGTTTTGTTTTTGCAGGAAAACACAAATGATATCGTGCCAGAGAGAGAAGTTTATTCAACATCAAGTTGAGAAACATTATAAATACAAGATAAGTAAGCAAATACAATACAATAAGTAACGCAACCACAAGATTGTCATTTTTGTAGAGTTGAACCGCATCGTTATCATAGTTGAGTTGACAGTGTAGAGTTCCAAGTCGAAAGTAGAAAATTTTTCAGGTCCAATGGAAAGTCCAAGATAAGCATAAAGATTATATAGAAACACAAAAGAAAAGGAAAGTGTATATTTTTTTTGCATTAATATGCCAACAGTCTAATTAGCCAAATCTATGCTGTCACTTTAACCTTTTTGTACTCTTTATCGGTAAGCACTCCTAACTCTCTTGACTGTAACTAGCAATTTTTTAACCGATCGATTAAATCTGCGTCCAAACCAGATAACCTCAAAAGATGACACATCAACCCTTCTGATGGTGGATAATCTGGACCAGGCTGTCTAATACACTTCAATTCAACAGAAAACCTGGGACAAACCAACACGTGGTGATTAAATAGCGAAATAGAATTCTTCGCATTATTATACCCGCAAAAAATGCAAGTCATCGGTTTATTGGCAGCATATAGTTTATACTGATAAGGTTTATATACGGAATTGCAACGGATAAGTAATAACACTTTTGCAAGATCAAGTTGCAAAAAATCAAAATACCAGATGCCCAAGTTCGGCACTGCAATAATATTAAAAAAGGCTAAACCACGGTAATGCTGGAAAATATTGTGTTGAGTAGTGTATTCCGCTTGCTCAGCTAAATTGATCTTCACGATTCGCATTTTCTGCTCAATGCTGAGCGAAGGATCAGAACAAATATCAGTCAGGCCTAGATCATCTAGAAGCCGCCTTCC
>CAVVZG010000027.1:0-26713 GCA_963752205.1 Bryobacterales bacterium
CTGTCTTCTCAGCCAACTTCTCAGCCTGTAACGCCGATGGCGGCGGGCGGGGGCAGTTCATCCCTGGGCTCCGGATCGGTGACCGTTGTGGGCGAGACGCTTCGCATTCAAGGAACGCTGACCAGCGGCGAAGAAATCGTATTGAACGGCGAGCTCTCCGGACAGTTGGAGCTCAACCAGCGGCTGACCGTCGGGCCCAAGGGCAAAGTCGAGGCCAACGTCAAGGCCAAGGAAGTCATTATCGCGGGCTCTGTCAAGGGCAACGTCGATACCCTGGAGCGAATCACGCTCCGCGCCGGGGCGAATCTGGTCGGCGACGTCAAGGCCGCCGGCATCGTGATCGAAGATGGCGCTTATTTCAAGGGCGGCATCGATATTACGCGGCCCGCGCACGCCGCCAAAGCGTAAAGCTGGATGCACCCTTCGGCGGGCGCGCGTACACGCCTGCAGGGCGGCGGTGGCGTTTGATAAACTGAAATTGCCCCCGCCCAGCACATGCCCGCGTCACCAAGCCGCGAGTCTTATTCATAGACTGGATGCGCGGCGTTGCGGCCGTGATCATGCTGCAGGGGCACACCTTTGACGCCTTTCTGCGTCCCGCGGACCGCTCCGGCGCCTTCTTCACTTTTTCACAATTTTTCGGCGGCGAAGCGGCGGCCATTTTCCTGTTCCTGACCGGAGCCACCTACGGCATGGGGATGAACCGGCGGGAGCACCTCGCCTCCGGGGGCGCGTGCTGCAGGCGCTGAAGCGCGCGCGGTTTCCTGTTTATCCTGGCGATTTTGTTTCGCCTGCAGGGATGGATTTTCGCGTGGGGCACCAGCCCCTGGCGCGATCTGTTAAAGGTAGACATCCTGAACGTGATGGGCGCGACCGCGGCGCTGCTGCGCATTTCTGGCGCTCTTCAGCGGCATTAACCGCGTGCGCTGGGCCGTGCTGGCCGGTGGCGATGGCGGCGCTTTCGCCGATGGTATCGGCATCGATCTCGGACAAGATTCCGGTACCTTCGCGATTAATTTGTCCCGAGCGGAGCATGTTCAGCATTTTTCCGTGGGGCGCGTTTCTGGCGTTCGGCGTGGCCGCCGGCAGCTTGATCCCTTTGGTGCGCGCGGCTATGGAATCGCGTGATGCAATGGTCCGCGCTGCTAGGCTTCGGCCTGGTCTTCGGCGGACGCTATTTCGCCGACCTGCCTTTCAGCGTCTACGCGCTCTGAATTCTGGCTCAACAGTCCGGCACTGGTCGCTTGCAAGCTCGGGATCGCGCTGTTGCTCGGCGCCTTCGCCTATCTGTGGTGGGAGTACCTCGCCGCGGGAAGCTGGAGCTGGGTGCGGCAGCTGGGCACCACTTCCCTGCTGGTTTACTGGGTGCACGTGGACCTGGAGTACGGTCCATGGTTCGCAAAGTACCGCCAGCATTTAAATGTGCCCGAGGTACTGGGCAGCGCGGTGCTGATGATCGCTTGCATGTTGGGACTGAGTGTTGCTTGGACCACCGTGCGCAAGCGGCGGCAGCCCAAAGCCGAGCCTATCTCCGTGGTGGAACTTCCCCTACGCACGGAAGCGCAGCGGCGCCGCGCGTAGTTCATTGCTTCTCCCCTGTTTCCGGGAAGTGCCTGCTGTTAAACCGCGTTAGTGATCAGAGCAGGCATATTTGCGTTGGTGTGCGCCGCAAGCTTACTGGCTCAAGGGCCCGCACCCGAAACATATCGTCGGACCAAAGTGGAAAAGATCACAAGCTACCCAGAGGTTCCTGTGTATACCTACCAACTCAGTGGAGGGATGTTTTGTACGATGAATACGCGGCTCCATGTTAATGAGGGAGATGAGATCAAAATTGCATCTGAACTCCATGATTATTCCCTCATGGATAGCGACGGCAAAACGTACAAGTGCAAGTACGTTGCTTTTGCGGATGGTGGTGCAATAAGCCCTCAACCAAAAGAGAAACTAGCAGCAGCGCAGATTTCAGATACCACCCTTTCCGCCGGCGAACCGATTATGGTTTAATCACCTGTATGCGTAACCAGACCTGGATCGGAATCACTTTTGTTGGGACTTGCTTGTGTGCGCAAGCCCAGTGGCTGAACAACCCGACCCCCGGGGCTCCGCGCACCCCCGACGGCAAGGTGAATATGACCGGGCCGGTTGCCCGCGTAAACGGCAAGCCCGACCTCTCCGGGGTCTGGCAGGCGCAGGGCGAGCCCCGCGCGCCAGGCAGCCTGTTCGGCTTGGGCGAATCCATCAATTCGAAATATTTTCGCGACATCCTCTCCGATTTCAAGGCCGGCGAGGAGCCGCTTACGCCCGCGGCTCGCGAAATCCTGCGTCAGCACGGCCAGCCGGGAGTCGTCGGCCCCAGCCGATCTGTCTGCCCGATGGCGTGCCCCACGCCGATCTGTTGCCGGAGCCCTTCAAGATCGTTCAGACGCCCGGCGAAATCCTGGTGCTGTACGAAGTGGAAACCATCTTCCGGCAGATCTTCACAGATGGGCGTAAGCTCCCCGCCGACCCCCGCCCACCTGGCTGGGATATTCGGTCGGCGCATGGGATGGCGACACAATGGTGGTCGACACCATGGGGTTCAACGACTCAGTTGGCTGGACGCGCGCGGCCACGGCCACAGTGAGGACATGCGCGTCCAGGAGCGCTTCCATCGCAAGGATTTCGGCCACATGGACGTCACCGTGACCATCACCGATCCGAAGACCTTCACCAGTCCGGTGACCGTCAGCTTCTTGGAGAACTTGATGCCGGATACGGATCTGCTGGAGCACTACTGCCTGGAGCACGAGAAAGACGTCGCGCACATGCCGAGCAGAGCGGGCCGTTAAAGACAGCCCAGTATCGTCGGCACACAAGATCCCGAAATTGCCAAGGCAGGCAGCGTAGTAAAGGTGTGCGTCAGCGGGATGCGGAACGCCAGCGCTCCGATCTGTCCGCCGGGCGGCGTGTCAACTCGATGGTCCCGCGAATGTTCGCCGTCGTGGGATATTTGCCAGTTACCAGCGTGAAGGACGAATGCCCGTTGGCCGCTAGGTGCAGCGTGTCGGAGCCGATCTGATTCCCAGCGTCGTCGCGAATCACTACGGGCACGTCCGCGGCTTGCGCGGAAGCGTTGTTGACGGCAACGCCCGTGGCGGTTCCCGCGGTGTTATCGAAAGCCAGCAGGTAGCCGGGGGCATTGCGCGTTTCGAGGGGCACCACGGCTTCCTGGCCGGTCGGCTCGTAGCGGAAGATCACGAAGCCTCCCACATTGCCGGTGAGCTGTGCGGAGCCGACCGTAGGCGCGGGGTCCGATAGCGGAGCGGCGCTCTCGATAATCAGTGTCGCGTTGGGCGCGACGGTCTGCTGAACCGAGGACGTGACGGCGTTGGTGCCGCTGCCAGTTTGCGGAAACCCGACCGGCAAAGCTAGTGGATTGCCGTCGTCGCCGAAGAAGTTCAATTGAATCGGACTGGGCAGCGCCAGCCCGTCGATTTGATTGAAGTTGACCAGCACGAACGTGGTTTTCCAGCCGTTCCCGGTGGCGACATGAGCCACGCTGCCGCCAGTGGGCTGAGTGGGGTTCAGTATGGGAATCGTCGTGAGCGCATTATTCGGCGCGGAGAAGCGCATCCCCAGAAGGCTGATCGGTGCAACGTTCTGATCGACGCCAAACGTAATTCTGCCGCGAATGTTGGCTGTCGACGGGTAGCGCAGCGGGAGCACAAACGACAGGTGCCCATTGGCGGGGATGATCAGGCGATCCGTTTGGATCGGCACGCCGTATTCGTCGCTCATACCTACGCCGACGTCTACATCTTGTGGAGTTGGGTTCGCCACAGCCAAGCCCAGTGCGCTGCCGCCGGTGTTGTCGAACACGAATTCCTGTGCATACGAATTGGGGCTGGGTCTTTCCAAGGGAACGACAGTTTCTTGGCCGGTCAGCACGTGGTGAAAAATAGCGAATCCGTCGATGGCGCCGGTGGCCAGGAGCTGCGCGGAGCCCACCTTCACGGGGGGCGTCTGCGGACCCGCCGTTTGCACGATCAAGGAAGCGTGGGCGGGAATCGTGCGATCGATGGACGCCGCCACCACGGGATTGCCGCCGGGCTGCTGCGGAAAAACCAGGGGCAGCGGTAGCGTTCCGCTGTTCAGATCGCCATAAAGGCTCAGGCGCGCCGCGGCTTGCACGCCGCCCTTATTCACCAGCGTGAAGGTGGTGGTCCAGTTCTCTTCGGCTGCCAGGTGCGGAATGGAGCCGACGAAACTGATGCCCGGTATCGAGGCATTGATGGTGATCGAAACCGCTTGTTCGGCCGACGTGGCGCCGGTGCTGTCCTGGACCGTCACGCCGAAGTTGGAGGTGCCCGCGGTGGTGGTGACGCCGCTGATCGCACCCGTTGCGGCATCGAGAGCAAAGCCCTGGGGAAGTGAGCCGCTACTGACGGTCCAGTGACTGTAGGTCGGCACGCCGCCGAACGCGCTGAGCGCGCCGGAGTACGAAACACCTATGTCACCCAGCGGCACCGACGGCGCGGAAACGGTGGGGTTGGGTACCGCCGTGATGGCAATCCGCCCGATCCAACCCGCGGCGTCCGCAGCCCACAAAGCACCGTCGGGGCCGGTGACCATGCTCGCAAGAAATACCGGCTGGGGAGAGTTCAGCGGGTAGATGGTAACCGTGCCCGTAGTGCTGATGCGTCCCACGAAGGAGGCGCCGTTGACGAACGAAAACCACAGCGCCCCATCCGGACCCACAGCGATGGCCTGTGGCTGGCCCGATACGGGGAAGCGGGTGATCGCGCCGGCGGTGGTGATGCGCACAATATAATTTCCGCCGTCATTCGAATCGGTCAACCACAGCGCTCCATCTGGCCCCGCGACGAGGTTTTCAAAAGGGCTATTTTGATTGGGGGACACGGGATATATAGTGACCGCCCCGGCGGTGGTGATTCTCGCGACATTGATGCCCATCCCGCCGGCGACAAACCACAGCGCGCCGTCCGGTCCCGCCGTGATGCTCTGGGCGCCTGCTACCGGGTACCCAGTGAAGACCCCTGCGGTGGTAATCCGCCCGATCATGGGGTTCCCGTTGACGATCTGAAGTCCGAACCAGAGCGCCCCGTCCGACCCGGTCGTAATGCTGAGGGGTGTGCTGCCCGGAATGGGCAGCGGGTTCTCGGTGATCTACCGTCGGTTGTGATGCGCCCGATCTTGCCGCCGCTGCGGTCAAGTATCCAAATGGTGTACCACAACGCGCCGTCCGGTCCTACGGTGATGCCGCCCACTCTGCTTTTCGGAGTCAGGATCGGGTATTCAGTAACCACCCCGGCGGTTGTGATCCGCCCGATCTTGTCGTTCTCCCCGGGAGTGTTCGCGAAAAGAGTAAACCACAGCGCGCCGTCCTGACCGGCAACGATGTTAGAAGGGCTCGCAGCTTGATAATCCCCCGCGCCGTAGATCGGGTATTGGGTGTAAGACAACTGAAGCTGGGCGTGGAGGAGAGCGGAGACGGAGAGGAGTCCCCAAATGCAAGTGCTGATCCGATAATTTTTCATAGGCGCCATCGAAGCATCTGCACAAGGAAGCAATTGCAGCGCCAATGCGGGTTCTTGATTGCATTTGGTAACAGGACGATGGAACGTGTTGTTTTGACACAGCGGCGCTCCGGGGCGTCTCCATCGACTTCTATTACTACTAGTACGGCTTCTTGCGTCACGCCCGAAAAAAGTTGATCGCTAGCGAGCCATCGCTGTTATTCTGTTCACAGTTTCGGAGGAACAGCCCTTGCTCGTGAAGGAGCTGCCCATCTACCTAAGGAAACTTAGTTTAGCTTTTGGAGGAAAGCCAGTGTTACAGACCAGTCAAAAGATAGCTCGCGCCATACTCTTGTCCGCATTCGTCTTGATTGCGCCGATCGCCGCCCATGCGAATCCTATCATTTACACGTTTACAGGCAACGGTGGTGGGACCATTAACGGCACCGCATTCACCGGCGCCTTTTCCTTCGTCTTCACTTCAGACACCACCGACGTAGCCCCGTTCGGCTCGGAGTTTCTGAATTCAACCCTCGCCGGCACGTTCTCCGAGGGCGGGAACAGTTACACGCTGGGTCCCATCTTCGGCATCATCGTCAACCCGGATCCGGCAACCCCCCGACTGGGTTTCAGCAACTCCGACGTCACGAGCCTTCTTATATTTCAGGATAGTGCCTTCACTGGATATGGCCTCAAGACTTCGTTGACCGCCAGTTCGAGCGATCCTTCAGCTTTTCTGGAGAATGCGCTGGGCGGGAGCGGCTTTTCGCTGAATGGCGGGGCCGAGACGCTCATCATTACATCAGATACATCTCTCAGCTTCAATGCGTTCGTGGTGCCGGAACCTTCCAGTTGGCTGTTGTTGGGTACGGGACTGCTGGCAATGATTGGCGCCGCCCGCCGGAGTCGCTCGGGTAAGTTGCAGACGAAGGCATAGCCTAGCGCGGTCTATCTGAGGGTTCCCAGGCAGGCGACGCTTCAGGTCTACGACGTCCCATTTGACATCAAGACATCAAGGTCTCTATGCTTTGATGTATGAGGACAACTCTCAGCCTGGATGAGGATGTGGCGGCCTTGATCGAGAAGGTCCGTAAAGCCAAAGACGCGAGCCTGAAAGAAGTGGTGAACGCCGCGTTACGCGAGGGGTTGGTGCGAATGGTGAAAGCTCCGGCTCCGCGAAAGAAATTCCGCACCGCAGGGCATTCCGCCGGCCGCTGTTATCTGCCGAACCTCGACAACACGGCCGAAGTGCTGGCGTTCGCGGAAGGCGAACAGTTCAAGTGATCCTGGTCGACACGAATCTGCTCGTGTATGCTCGCATAACCACTCTTCCGCAGAATGCTGCGGCGCGGGAGTGGCTCGATGGGCGCTTGAACGATCGGCCGCGAGTGGGGATGCCTTGGCAGAGCCTGTTGGGATTCATGCGAATCGCGACCAACTCACGAATTTTCGAAAGGCCAGATTCGGTTCGAGCGGCGTGGGCGCAGGTGGAGAAGTGGCTCGATTCCCCGAACGTCTGGATACCGCAACCTTCGGATGGACACCAAGAGATTTTCGGGCGGTTACTGGCGCACGCGCCGGGTGGAGCGAATCATATCCCGGACACTCATCTCGCGGCACTGGCAGTTGAGCATGGTCTGACGGTGTGCTCGACAGACGGAGACTTCGCGCGGTTCCCGGAGGTGAGGTGGGTCAATCCATTAAGAGAGTCGGTCCAATGAGCACCTTTGGCCCCGTATAGAAACAGACTATGTCGAAGTCCAAAACGTTTACGCCCACGCAACAGCATCTCGACGAGGGCGTAGTTCATATTTGCTACGAGTACGCAAACCTGATGTCAGCTGCGTATTGGGACATGCATGGTTGCGCACCATGGCGGACCCACGCTGACGACGCTTTCCTTCTGGGATGTCGGAAAATGGCAGATTTTTTTCTCCGCCCGACTCGCTCAAAGCTCAGAAACGGGGATGAGCTGCCAGATATTCTGGCGCGTGACTACATAGCGGGGAAACCCAACTGGGACGTGCCTATCTGGAAAGACGAATGGCAGAAGGCAATGGATAAGCAGCTAGCGCATATTTCCTACATCCGCAACAAATCATGGGATCACCGCCCCTGGGTACCGAAGCTGGAAAAAGAATTTCGCACCGTGTGGCGGAAGTTCAGAGCGGCACTCCACCCCAAGTATAAGAAAGCTTTCACAGCGGAAATCGCGAGATGCCGACGCAAGGCTGGCTTCACTGGTATCAAGTTATAGATAAACTCGTGTGAACCACCCGGAGTGTTGCTGCCTGGAAGCGCCAAGGTAGCCCTACCCGTTTGACAGCCCCCGCCCGCATTCGCTAGACTTGGATACTGAACGAATAGCACGGAGAAGGTCTGTCTACATGAAAACCGTAATTCCCTCGGGCAAGGATATTCCGCGTAACTGGCACATTATCGACGCGGAAAACCTGGTTTTGGGGCGCGTGGCTTCTAAGGCCGCTAACATTTTGATGGGCAAGCACAAGCCCAGCTACACGCCGTACATCGACATGGGCGATCACATCATCGTCATCAATGCGGCGAAGGTGCGTCTCACGGGGCGCAAAGAAGAACAGAAACTTTATCGCCGCCACTCCGGGTATCCCGGCGGACTCACGGAAACCAGCGCCCGCAAGGTGCGCGAGACCCGTCCGCAGCGGATGGTCGAGGAGGCGGTCCAGGGCATGCTTCCGAAGAACAAGCTGGGTAAACAGATGTACCGGAAGCTGCAGGTATACGCGGGTCCCAAGCACCCGCATGACGCGCAGAAGCCAGTGGCGCTGGCGGTCTAGCGCTCCAGAGGAGATCGGATAAACGTGGCATTAGTGCAACATCTAGGAACCGGCCGGCGCAAGCGCGCTGTCGCCCGAGTGATTCTGCGCGCGGGCGACGGCAAGATTACCGTCAACGGCCGCACCTTCGAACATTATTTTCCCAGCGACACGGCGCGGGCGATCGTCAAGCAGCCGCTGCTGGCGACGGAGACCGCGGACAAGTTCGACATTTTGATCAATACCGCCGGCGGCGGACCCACGGGGCAAGCCGGCGCGGCGAAGCTGGGGATTTCACGGGCGCTGCTTGAGTTCAATATCGAGCTGCGCGGCAAGTTGAAAGAACTGGGCTTCCTCACGCGCGATGCGCGCGAGCATGAGCGCAAGAAGTACGGACAGAAGGGCGCTCGCAAACGCTTCCAGTTCTCGAAGCGCTAGTCTTTACGAATGTTTTTTGGACAGGCTTTTTTGGGGTAGACCTGGACGTCTGCCCTTTCGATCGTCTCAACCTGGGCCACAAATTCCGCTTTGGGCCGTGGCTATCCGGGTTCCAACCAAGCAGTACGGGCAAGGAGGCATTTTGCCGTCGATTAGCATGAAAGAATTGCTCGAAGCTGGCGTTCACTTCGGGCACCAGACCAAGCGCTGGAATCCAAAGATGAAAGAATACATCTTTGGCGAACGTAATGGGATCTACATCATAGATCTGCAGAAAACTCTCAAACTGTTCAAGGACGCGATGCGCTACGTGGGCGAAATGGCCGCGCAGGGCAAGACCGTTCTTTTCGTGGGTACCAAACGCCAGGCTCAGGAAGCGATTTCGGAAGAAGCGCTGCGCTCCGGTCAATACTTCGTCAATCAGCGCTGGCTGGGCGGACTCCTGACCAACATGGCCACGGTGCAAAAATCCATCAAGCGCCTGAAGGAACTGGACGCGATGGCGACCGAAGGCACCTGGGACGGGCGCGCCAAGAAGGAAGTCATCCGCCTTGAGCGCGAGCGCAAGCATCTCAACCAGAACCTTTCGGGCATCAAGGACATGAACGGGCTGCCGGATCTGCTGTTCGTAATCGATTCGAACAAGGAAGCGATTGCCGTCGAAGAAGCCCGCAAGCTGGGGATTCCGGTGGTGGCGGTGGTCGATACCAATTGCGATCCGAGCAAGGTGGACTACGTGATTCCGGGCAACGATGACGCGCTGCGCGCCATTCGCCTGTTCACGACCAAGATCGCCGACGCCGTGGTTGAAGGCCGCCAGCTCGCGAGCGAACAGGATTTCACCGCCGAGAAGATCATCACCGATGAGACTCCGGTGGAGGACATTCCTGAGTACGCGCAGTTCATCGATCCCAAGTACTCCGAGCAGTTGATGTCGGAATCGATGCCGGATGAAGATCTGCCCTCGATGTCGCTGCCGCGCAAGGGACCTGCGGCCGAAGTCGTCGACGAAGCAGTTCAGACCAACTGACGAATGCGGGGCGCGCCGGAAAGGTAGCGCGCGTGGTGTGTTTGTTGTTGTGAGGAAATTATGGAAATCAGTGCACAGTTAGTAAAGCAGCTCCGGGAACGCACCGGAGCGGGCATGATGGAGTGTAAGAAGGCGCTCGTCGAATCCAAGGGCGACCTGGGTGAGGCCGAAGTCGTTCTGCGCAAGGCCGGCATTGCTTCGGCGGCGAAGAAGTCGACGCGGTCGACGAAGCAGGGCGTGGTCGGGACCTACATTCACGCCGGTGCGCAGATCGGCGTGCTGATCGAAGTCAACTGCGAGTCCGATTTCGTGGCGCGTACGGAGGACTTTCAGGAACTGGTGAAGGACCTGGCCATGCAAGTGGCCGCTGCCAATCCGGAGTTCGTGCGACGCGAGGACGTGACGGCGGCGGCGATCGCCAAAGAGAAAGACATCGCGCGCGCGCGTGCTCTAACCGAAGGCAAGCCGGAGAAAATTCTCGACAAGATCGTCGAAGGCCGTCTCGCCAAATACTATGAAGAGGTTTGCTTGATGGAACAGCCGTTCATCAAGGAAAACACCATCACCATCGCCGACGTGATCAAGACCAAGATCGCGAAGCTCGGCGAGAACATTTCGGTGGCGCGCTTCGTCCGCTACAAAGTGGGCGATACGGCAGCAGCCGAAGAAACAGCCGGAGAGTAATCCAGTGGGTGCCTCGGCCGCGCGCGGAGAAACCATGCCCAAATACCAGCGAATTCTGCTCAAACTGAGCGGAGAAGTGATGGCGGGCCATGGCTCCTTCGGCCTGGACGCGGCGCGTGTGAAGGCGCTGGCGGAGGAAGTTGCCGAAGTCGCGAAGGCCGGTGTGCAGATCGGCCTGGTAGTGGGAGGCGGCAATTTCTTCCGCGGCGTCGCGGCGGCGGCGCAGCACATGGATCGCGTCGCTGCCGATCACATGGGCATGCTGGCTACCGTGATCAACGCTCTGGCCTTGCAGGACGCGCTGGAACATCAAGGTGTGCCCACGCGCGTGATGACGGCCATCACCATGAACGAAGTAGCCGAGCCCTACATCCGGCGGCGGGCCATTCGACATCTCGAAAAAGGCCGCATCGTGATCTTCGCGGCGGGCACTTCGAATCCTTATTTTTCCACCGACACGGCAGCGACTTTGCGCGGCCTCGAGATCCACGCCGACATCGTCGCCAAGGCCACGCGCGTCGACGGCGTCTACGATAAAGACCCGCTGCAGAACTCGGACGCCGTGCGCTTCGAGGAAATCAGCTATTCCGAGGTCCTCGCCAAAAATCTGCGTGTGATGGATGCCTCCGCTGTCGCCATGTGCCGCGACAACAAGCTGCGCATCGTGGTCTTCAATTTAACCGTGTACGGCAATATAATGCGTATGGCGATGGGCGAACCCGTCGGCACCCTGATTTTGTGAGCCTTTATGAAACCAGAACCGCAAGCACCTGCGAACCACACTTTTAAGAACGTCAAAGAGCTGGAAACGAACTCGAAGACGCGCATGGACAAGGTGCTGTCCGATTTGCAGCACGCGATCGCCAGCATCCGCACCGGCCGCGCCTCGGTGGGCATCTTTGACAACATCAAGGTGGATTACTACGGCACGCCCACGCCTTTGAATCAGGTAGCCAATCTGCACGTGCCGGAGCCTTCGCTGATCACCATTCAGCCCTGGGATGTTTCGCAGATCGCGGCGATCGAGAAGGCTATCCGCGGATCGGACCTGGGTTTGAATCCCGCCAACGACGGTAAGCTGATCCGCGTACCCGTGCCGCCGCTGACGGAGGAGCGCCGCAGGGAAATCGTCAAGCGCCTGCATAACGTGGCGGAAGATCATCGGGTGGCCGCGCGCAACGTCCGCCGCGACACCAATGAGCACTTGAAGAAGCTGCTTAAAGACAAGCTCATCAGCGAAGACGAAGAGCGCCGCGCTCTCGACGACGTGCAGAAGTTGACCGACGCACACATCCAGAAAATCGACGCCGCATCGAAGGCCAAAGAGTCCGAAATCATGGGCGGTAAGTAGCCTTCACCGGCGGCGTATCATGATGGTATGCCGGCTCGATCCAAAATTCCCAAACCCAGCACAGTCAGGCAAAGCGTGACCATCCCCCTGCCGCTCGCGGTCGAAGTGCGGCGCGTAGCAAAAGAACGCCATCTCACGATTAGCCGCGCGCTGGTGACCCTGGCCGAGCGAGGATTGCAGGCGGAAGCCGAAGCGCAGCGGAACTTGCGATCCGCTTATCGCGGGTACCTGGCGGAAAACGAACCCGCGCGCAAAAACGAAATCGGCAAAGCTCTGGTCCGCACCATTTTCGGGAAGGACGCGATTGCCGAGGATTCAGTTCGCTGATCTCCCCCGCGCCGTCTGGGAACATCTGCTCAAGCGCGTTGACGAACGCGCGATTTCAATAAACGATCTCTTGCGGCTGCAAGCGTGGGCGAGGTCCCAACCGGAAGCTCCTGACGGCGATTGGTATAAAGACTTCGGATCGTTCTTGCTATGCGGATCAGGTACATACCCCAAAACGGTTCTAGCAAAGGGAATGAAGCGCTTTGGCAAGCCCGTGGATTGAGCGATGAGGTAGGCTGTGTTTGTGGAAAGCACTTTGCCGTGGCGGCCGGTGATGCCCGGCGCCGAAATGGCTATTCTTCGAGGCGATCCCGCCCAATCAGGCGAGTACGTAATCCGCTTCCGCACCGACCGCGAGATCTTTGTCCCCCTGCACTGGCATCGGCATGATGAACACATCACGGTGGTGTCTGGTCCGTTCAGTCTTTCCATAAGTGACAAGCGCAGCGAGCTCGTACCCGGATCGCACGTCGTCATTGCGGCGACGGTGCGGCACTGCGCCTGGTACGGCGCGGGCACTGTCGTCGAAGTAAGCGGAATGGGCCCGTTTGAGAGCATCTACGTCGACCTTGATACGCTAGAGGCATGAGGCCTCGCTTCGCTCTGTTCCTGCTGATCCCGGCAATGCTCGCGGCGCAATCGGTCGCGGAGCTGCAAAAGTCGTTCGAAAAGAAAGTCACCGAGTTCACGCTCGCCAACGGGCTGCACTTCATCGTCATTGAACGGCACGATGCGCCGGTGGTGTCCTTCCACACTTACATGAACGTGGGCTCGGTCGACGATCCCGGCGGCCAGACCGGCCTTGCGCACATGTTCGAGCACATGGCCTTCAAGGGCACGCCTACCATCGGCACCAAGAACTGGCCCGCGGAAAAAGCGGCGATGGATGCGGTCGAGGTGGTCTACGACCGCCTGGATGCGGAGCGCAACAAGGGTCCGCGCGCTGACCCTAAGAAAATCGAGGCGATTCAGATGGAGCTCGAAGCCGCCATGGAAAAGGCCGACAGCTTCGTTGAGCCCAACGAGTACGATCGCGTCGTCGAATCGAACGGCGGCCTGGATATGAACGCGGGAACCGGCGAGGATTCGACCAACTACTTTTACAGTTTCCCTTCGAACCGCATTGAGCTGTGGTTCTTGCTCGAATCGGAGCGCTTCTATCATCCTGTCTTCCGCGAATTCTACAAAGAGCGCGACGTGGTACGCGAAGAGCGCCGCATGCGCGTCGAATCGAGCTCGCAAGGCAAGCTGGTCGAAGCGCTGGCGGCTACGGCTTTCGCGGCTACGCCCTATCGCAACATGCCGGGCGGCTGGGCCAGCGACATCGAGCACTTCCGGCGTCCCGACGCGGAGAGATTTTACAAACAATACTACGTGCCGGCGAATATGACAATCGGCATCGCCGGCGACGTGAATCCGGCGGAAGCGCGCCGCCTCGCCGAGAAGTATTTTGGACGGCTGCCGGCGCGTCCCCTGCCCTCGCAGTACCGCACCGTGGAGCCGCTGCAGGAAGGCGAGAAGCGCGTCGCGGTATCGTCGCCTTCGCAACCGTTCATGATCCTGGGCTACAAGACTCCCGACCAGCATTCCCCGGATGACGCCGCGCTGGCGGTTCTGGACTCGGTCCTCTCCGACGGGCGCACCGGCATCATCTATAAGGACATGGTGCGCGACAAACAGATCGCGTTGGGCGCCGGCAGCCAGCCGCAGTTCCCCGGCGGGAAGTATCCGTCGCTTTTCCTGCTGTACTCCGCGCCTGCAACGGGCCACTCCGTCGAGGAAAATGAAAAGGAACTGTATCAGCTCGTCGAACAGGTGAAAACCACCAAGGTGGATGACGAAACCTTGCAGCGCGTCAAAACCAAATTGCGCGCGGAGCTGATCCGCAAGCTGGCCAGCAATACCGGGCTGGCCGTCGAGCTGTGCACTTACTACGTGAATTACGGCGATTGGCGCCGCTTGTTTACCGAGCTCGACGACTTTAACAAGGTGACCGCAGAGGATGTGCAGCGCGTGGCCAAGACTTATTTGGTTCCGGAACACTTGACCGTGGCTTACACATTCGTTCCGGAGGGCGGCGCGAAATGAGGCGGCAGCTTCTGTTGGGCACCTTGCTCGCGGCGGCGGCGCTAGGGCAAACGATTCCCTCCTATCAGCAACTGGTATATCCGCCGCTGAAGCAGGTGAAGATTCCCGAGCCGGTGTCCTTCACGCTCAAAAACGGCATGAAGGTTTTTCTGCTGGAAGACCACGAACTGCCGGTGATCAACGGACTGGCGCTGGTGCGCACCGGCAACCTGTTCGATCCCGCGGATAAGCGCGGGCTGTCGAGCGTGATGGCGGATGTACTGCGCTCCGGTGGCACGCGGGCGAAGACCGGCGATCAGATCGACGAGGATCTGGAGAACATCGCAGCGTCGGTCGAATCGAGCATGGGCGAGACCAACGCCAGCCTGAGTTTTTCCGGACTCAAGGAAACCGCCGGCACGGTGTTGCGCGTCTTTAAAGAAGTGATGACCGATCCGGAGTTCCGGCAGGACAAGGTGGATCTGACCCTCTCGCAGATGCACAGCGGCATTGACCGCCGCAACGACGACGCGCAGGGCATTGTCGAGCGCGAGATTTCGAGCGTCCTCTACGGCCGTGATAATTCTTACGGATGGAACATCGAACACGCTGACTTGGCGCACATCACGCGGGCGGATTTGCAGGAGTTTTACCGCCGCTATTATTTCCCCAAGAACATCATGCTGGCGATCTACGGCGATTTTTCGGCGGCGGAAATGCGCGCGCAACTGGAAGATCTGTTTGCCGATTGGAATCCCGAGCAGCCTCCCGTGCCGGCGTTTCCGGCGGTGACGGCCAAGCCGGCTCCGGGTGTTTTCCTGGCCGAGAAATCCGACGTCACGCAAACTTTCTTCGCCATGGGCGAGCTGAGCGGCACGCTGCGCGATCCCGATTATCCGGCGCTCGAAGTCGCCGTAAATATTCTGGGGAGCGGATTCACCAGCCGTCTGATGTCGCAGATCCGCACCAAGATGGGCTTGGCGTATTCGATCGGCGCGGGTTGGGGCGCTAACTATGATCACCCGGGCACCTTCCGCATCGTGGGCAGCACGAAATCGGCCACTACCACCGAAGCCATCGTGGCGTCACGGGCGGAAGTGGAAAAGATGCGTGCGGCGGAAGTGTCGGAGCAGGAGCTCAAGACCGCCAAGGACGCCGTGCTCAACAGTTTCGTCTTCTTTTTCGACAGCCCGGCCAAGACATTGAACCGGGTGATGATGTATGAGTACTACGGCTACCCCAAGGATTTTTTGTTCGAATACCAGAAGAAAGTGACTGCCGTAACGCGCGCCGACGTGCTGCGCGTGATGCGGGAACACGTCAATCCGGCGAATCTCAGCATCGTGGCTGTGGGGAATCCGAAGGACTTCGGCAAGCCACTCAGCGGCGCCGGCAAGGTGCAACAGATCGACTTGAGCATTCCGCCGATGCCGGCAAAATAAATGCTGAAACGCGCTCTCATCGTTTTGTGTCTTACGGCGGCCATGGCACGCGCCGAGACCCCCACGGGAGCCAAGGGGAAACAAGTCATCGCCGACGCTATCGCGGCGCTGGGCGGCGACAAATTCCTCGAAATGCAGGATCGCGTCGAAAACGGGCGTGCTTATTCTTTCTATCGAGACAAACTCTCGGGCCTCTCGATTGCGAAAATCTATACGCGATATATTACGGTGGATCCGACTAAATCCAATCATGAATTAGGAGTGCGCGAACGCCAAGCCTTCGGAAAGAACGAGGACTCGGCCGTGGTTCTGCGCGAGGATGGCGGGACGAATATCACTTACCACGGGCCGAAAGCGCTCCCCATGGAAGATTTTGAGCGCTACCGCGAGAGCACGCTGCACAACATCTTTTACATTCTCCGGCAGCGGCTGCATGAGGCTGGGATGGAGTTTGAATCGCGAGGTTCGGACGTGGTGGACCGCGTGCCCGTCGAAATCGTGGACGTTATCGACGCCCAAAATTTCGTAGTGACGGTATATTTTCATCAGATCACCAAGCTGCCGGTGAAGCAGTCTTTCTCGCGCCTGGATCCCAAAACCAAAGATCGCGACCAGGAAGTCACGCGCTTTGACCGCTACCGCGACAACAATGGCATTCAATGGCCGCAGCAGATTACGCGCGAGCGCAACGGCGAGAAAATCTATCAGATTTTCGCGGAGACCGTGAGTTTCAACCAGGATCTGACGGACGATCTGTTCTCCATCGCTAGCCCGTCGCGGAAAAAGTAAGCGGCGGATCGAGCAGCGCGCGCACTTGCTCCAAAATCTGCTGCTCGGTGTAAGCCGGCGCCAGACGCAGAACTTGTATCGCATCGCGCTCGGCGCTGCCTCCAATCACCAGATCCACTTCGTGCAGATCCAGCAGAGTGTCGGCCTGACGATCGTCGTCGGCCTCCAGCAAATTGAAGCCGCTGGCTTCGAACACGTTGTGCAGCCGCGCGCGGATGCGTTCGCGCGGTTCGATCAGCAGCAGCGTCAGCGGCGCCGTAGCCACCGGCTCGGGCTCGGTCCATTGCAGGAAAAAAGCTTCCAGGCGGCTGCCGTCCGGCGCCAGGTAGCGCATCAAAGATAGGTCGACATTTTCGAAATCGGTAAGAGCCCCGGAGGGCGTGACGGAAAGCGATAAGTGATCGCCGGCGGCCGAGGTCCTGACGCATAACTGGCCGCCGCCGGGCAGCGACTTCACCGCGTGCAGCACTAACTTCGTGATCAACTCCTCGGTGTGCGCGGCGTCCGCAAAAATCTTTCCCACGTTGTCACCGGGATGGAAGCTCACTGTGATTTGTCCACCGGCAATGGTCTGGATGAACTTCGCCATCCGCCGTAGGACGCTGTTGAGACTCAAAACCTGGAGATGGCCGGGTGGCCGTGCGCCTAAATCAGTCAAGCGGCGCGTGATTTTCTCAGCGGCGGAAGCGGCCTGCTGGATTTCTTCGATCGCCGCATGCACCGGCGAGTAATCCGCGAACTGGCGCAGGAGCTGGTCGGAATGCTTGCGAATGACCGCAACCAGATGCGCGAAATCGCCGGCGACGCCGGCCGCCAAACGCGCCGCGGTGTCGGCCTTTTCGAGCTGCCGCATGCGCTGTTCCTCGCGGCGGCGGGCGGTGACGTCGCGCAACGTGAGCACTCCGCCGATCACCGCGCCCGAGGCCTTGAGGGGAGTGGCATAACCTTCCACCCACTGTTCCGCGAGTTGAGTGTGAATCGGCACGGGCGCGTCCTGCAATATGGCCAGCGGCAGCGGGTCCTCCGGAAGAATTTGTAAGACCTCGGTCGGAAGGATTTGCGAAACCTCTGTAGCGCCGCGAGCGACCAACGCTTCCGCCGCCGGATTCAGGAAACGGATCTGGCCCTGCGCATCCGTGACGATCACGGCGTCCGCGGCCGAAGCGAGTGTGGCGCGCAGCCAGGCTTCGCTTTCCTCCAGGCGAGCCTCCATCTGGTGTTTATACATAGCGATTTCAATACTCGGCTGCAGCGCGGCGTGCGCCAGCGGCTTGAGAATGTAGCCGAAGGGCGCAGCCAGCTTGGCGCGTTCGAGCGTCGAAGGGTCCGCTTGCCCGGTCACAAACACCACGGGGAGGCGGTATCGTTCGCGGATCTTGCTGGCGGCCTCAATCCCATCCACCGGTCCATCCAGGCGGATGTCCATCAGCACTACCTGCGCGTTGGGCGCCTGCTCGATGGCCTCGGCGGCCGTGCTCACCGTGCCGACAACGGTGTGGCCCAAAGCTTCCAGATGCGCCGCGATATCCATGGCGATCAAGCCTTCGTCCTCGGCAATCAGGACCTTATATGTATTCATGGACCAATTCCAGATAACTCCTGAAAAATTGTGGCGGGAAAGGACAGATTTTCTCAGATTATTCGGCAGTGGCGTTGCTTGCTGGCTCCCGCCGGTCGCGGAAAGGCATTTTGAGCTTGTGCGCAATCTCCGGCCAGAACTCGCGGAGCACGTCCCAACCAACGTCTTGCAGAACCAAATATGTTACTTCGCGCGCTTCTGGAGCGAATCCACGCGGACCGCCGGCGTAATAGGTGTTGCTCAGCCACACCGCGCTCGCGGTTCCCAGCCATTCCGAAACGTTAAAAGTGGGTTTGCCGTTATCGTAATGCGCCACAAACACATGTTCGGCGGCATGCAGCAGCCGTTTTTTCGCACTGCCGTGGGCCGCGCGATAGTAGCGCGGATCTTCGCTGAAGAGCGCCGGATAAGCGAACTCCGTGAAGAAGCTATAGGAAGTTTGGCTGAGCAGGTTGGCGCCGAAACGCTGGCCGTATCCGGCAGCGCCCTGTCCATAACGCGGATGCTGATTCGACGCCTGATCCAGCCCCGCGTTGAAGCCGGCGGAAAGAAACGACAGCGGATCCACCGCGTCCTGCGCAAAGAGAAGAAACTTGTCCCCTAATTCCAGGGAGCACAGCACCGTGCCGGGCTTATAGTGCGGCGGATGAACAGTGGTGCGCTCCAGTTTCCGCGTGAAAGCGGCCACGGTTTTGTGCAGCGGGCCTTGATAATCTTCCCAGCGAACCATCGGCGGCGGCTCCACGCAGGGCGCGGATACGCTGGCCGGCGCCGGCGCTTCCTGGCCCTTCGCGGGAGCGAGCAGCACCGTCAGGAGCGCGGCCGTCACGGTGACGCAACTACACCCGTTGCTTGGCATTCTTTCAACCGCCATCTTCAGCAATCGCTTCACCAGCGCAACCCCATGAAGAATTGAGATTTAGTACCGAGAGCTGAGTGATTTGCCCCACCTCGCCGGGAGCAAACGGGCGGATCTGCTAGCATAGGAAGTTGTCAGGCTCCGGGCTTCGTGCAACGGGCGGCTGCAAACCCCGCCAGGTCCGGAAGGAAGCAACGGTAGCGGTTAAACCCGTGTGCCGCGGATCACCCGGGGTCTGGCATATCCGCAACCGCTTCCCATGTACCAAGTCATCGCGCGCAAGTACCGGCCGCAGGCATTTGACGAACTCATCAGCCAGGAACACGTCAAGACCACGCTCGAAAACGCCATCACCCAGCAGCGCATCGCCCACGGCTACATCTTTTCCGGCCAGCGCGGCACCGGCAAGACCACCGTCGCCCGCATCTTCGCCCGCTGCCTGAATTGCGAACAAGGGCCGACGCCCCACCCCTGCGGCAAGTGCGCCAGTTGTCTCGAAATCGCCGCCGGGTCGTCGATGGACGTGATTGAGATCGACGCTGCGTCCAACCGCGGCATCAACGAAATGCGCGAGCTGCGTGAGAGCGTCCGCTTCCGTCCGGCGCGCGACCGCTATAAAGTCTTCATCGTCGACGAAGCGCATCAGATCACCAGCGAAGCCTTCAACGCCCTGCTCAAAACGCTGGAGGAGCCGCCCGAGTGGGTGGTGTTCCTGCTGTGCACCACCGAATCGCACAAGATTCCGTCGACGATTGTGTCGCGCTGCCAGCAGTTCAGTTTCCGCTCCGTCGATTTCGCCGAGCTGGTCAAGCGCATGGAATGGATCATGCAGCAGGAAGGCATTACCGCTGACGCCGACGCGGTGGCCGTGCTGGCGCGCGCCGGGGAAGGCAGTGTGCGCGATTCGCTCTCGGCACTCGATCAGGCTATCGCGTGTTGCGGCGATAAACTCAACGCCGCCGAAGTGCGCGCGCTGCTGGGCATGTTTTCGCTCGAGTCTTTAGGCCGCGTGACCAGCGCCTTGGCCGAGGGCGACTCGCAAAAGATGTTCGACGTGGTGGCGGAGCTTGAAGCCAACGGCCGCAGCCTGCAGCATTTCGCGCGCGAGCTGGCGCGGCACTTCCGCAACCTGGTCGTGGTCAAAATCACCGGCAGCGACACTCGCCTGGTAGCCGCGTCGCCCGCCGAACAGCAGACATTAGCCGAGGCAGCACAGCCTTTTAGCGAGGAGGATCTCACCCGTTACTTGCAGTTATCGCTAGACTTATTTCGCGACTTGCAAAGCTCGCTGCAACCGCGGCTTCACCTGGAAATGGGCTTACTGCGGATGGTCCAAGCAGGCCGCTTGCAGCCGATCGAGGAAGCGCTGGCGAACCTGGGCGGCACTCCCCCGCCCCGCGCTGCAACGCCGCCAAAACTCCCGCCGCCTCCCGCTGCGCCGGTGCGATCCATTGAGGGAGGCGACCTCCGCTCCCGTTTGCACGCCGCGTTGCTCGAAGCGAAGCTCACGCACGTTGCCGATGCGCTGGAACATTCCGAACTCGCCGAGTCACCCAACGAACTGGTCTTCACTACGCCGAAGATGTACCAGCTCTACCTCAAGCAGACCGAATTCGAAGCCGCCGCCAAAAAAATCGCCGGCAGGCCGGTACGCGTCACCATCAAGATCGGCGAGCCAGCACCTCAAGCCGCCCCCGCCGCCGCACCCAAGAAAGCTGAAGACGAAGCCACCACCCGCGCCCTAGCGCATCCCGAAGTAAAACGTTTCCAAGAAGTTTTCCCCGGCGCGCAAGTGCGCACCGTTAGAAATTTGAAAGACAACTGAATTGGGAGAATGCCATGAAGATGCCCGGTAACATGCAAGCCATGATGCAGCAGGCCCAGAAGATGCAGCAGAAGATGCAGGAAGAAGTCGCGCTGATCCGCGTCGAAGGGTCCTCGGGCGGCGGCATGGTGACCATTAAGATGGATGGCCACAAAAACGTCACCGGCGTGAACATCGACCCCGAAGTAATGGGCGACGTCGAAATGCTGCAAGATCTGGTGCAAGCCGCCTGCAACGAAGCCACCAAGAAAGTGGACGAAGAAAGCCAGAAGAAAATGAGCGGGATGCTCGGCGGCCTGGGTCTGCCCCCCGGCCTGCTCTAAACTCCATGCCCGACTTTGCCGCGCCCCTGCAGCGCCTGATCGACGAATTCCGCCGCTTGCCCGGCGTCGGCCAGAAGTCCGCGCAAAGGCTGGCGTTCCATGTCCTGCGCTCCGCCCGCGACGACGCCGCGCGCTTAGCCACGGCCCTCCTAGACGTCAAAGACAACCTAGGCATCTGCGCCGAGTGCAACAACATCAGCGATTCAGAGCTCTGCCCCTACTGCCGCGATCACAACCGCGACCGCACCCAGATTTGCGTGGTCGAAGAGCCCCACAACATCCTGCCGTTTGAAACCACACGCACCTTCCCCGGCATCTATCACGTGCTCAACGGAGCGATCTCCCCCTTGCGCGGCATCGGCCCCGAGCAGCTCAAGATCAAAGGTCTGCTAGACCGCATTGCCCGCGGCGAAGCGCAGGAAATCATCCTGGCGACGAACCCGACCGTCGAAGGCGAAGCCACCGCCGTCTATCTCTCACGCCTCTTGAAGCCGCTGGGAATGAAGGTGACCCGCATCGCCATGGGCATCCCCGTAGGCAGCGACATCGAATTCTCCGACGAAGTCACGATCTCGAAATCGCTAGAGAATCGCCGAGAAATGTAGCGGCGGAACGCACTATAGCGGCGGAACGCACTATAATGTTTGGAGAAGTAGATGGATAACGAAAAACCAGTGACGCGGGCCGAACTCGACTCAGGACTTCGTGGCCTGAAGGACGACCTCCTCGACTCGATGCGGCAAATTGAAACCAACTTGCTCACGGAGTTTCATCGCTACGCCAAAGGCCAGAATGCGCGAGTACACAATGTTGAAGTCAGCGAGCATGATATGAAGCTGCGGCTCTCCGTACTCGAAGCTCGCGTACTGGCGCTCGAAACCCGCATCCCGCCTTCGGCTCTGTAGGCGTTTTCAGAATACGGGCAGCGAACCTCGCTCACAAACCCCATCCTTCGTCAGCCCGCCGATGCGAATCTCTTCGATACGATTCGCCGCGCGCGGCGTAGCCAGCTCAACCTTCAGGTAGTTGTCGCTCAGTGCCCCGCCCTTGTCCAGAGTGACCACCGAGACGGCCGTCCCAACCATCGACCGCCGGAATTCCAGGTTCTTGCGCGCCGCAAGATCCCGCAAAGCATGCGTGCGCTGCTTGCGCACGGGAATCGGAACCTGTGCCGCCGACTCGGCCGCCGGCGTACCCGGCCGCTCGGAGTACGTGAAAACGTGCAGATAAGTAAACGGCAGACTCTCGATGAAAGCGTAGCTCTGCGCAAACTCGTCGTCCGTCTCGCCAGGGAAACCGGTCATCACGTCCGCGCCGACAGCACACTCCGGCATCAACGCCCGCGCCTTCCAGATGCGATCCGCATAATGCCGCGGACGGTACTTGCGATGCATCCTCCGCAGCACCGTGTCCGAGCCCGATTGCAGCGGCGCATGCACGTGTTTGGCGATGCGCGGCGAGCCCGCCATCAACTCTAACAAGTCGTCCGAAAAATCCATGGGCTCGACCGAACTCAGACGCAGGCGCTCGATCGCCGTCTCGTCCAGCAGCCGCCGCACCAGATCCGCCAGCCGCGTTCGTCCGCCGAAATCGCGCCCCCAGCGACCCAGGTTGATCCCGCTCAGCACTACCTCGCGATACTTCTCAGCGAGCGCGCGCACTTGCTCGACAACACTCTCCGGTGTCGCACTGCGGCTGCGCCCGCGAACATAAGGGATGATGCAGAACGAGCAGCGGTTATTACAGCCATCTTGAATCTTCAAATTGGGACGCGTACGATCCCCCGCTGCATCCTCCACAGGAGCCGACAAAAAATCCGTCTGCGCGAAGATATCGCCGATCTCGATTTGCCCGTGATAATCCGGGGTCGTCACGAACTCCGGAATGCGCGTCTTGTGCGAATTCCCCACCACCAGGCTCACGCCTTCAAGCGCCGCCAGTTCCTCCGGCGCGCGCTGCGCATAGCAGCCCGTGATCAGAATGCGCGCTCCCGGCTTCTCGCGATGAATCCTCCGGACCACTTGCCGTACTTCGTCATCCGCAGTCGCGGTTACGGTGCAAGTGTTCAACACCACCAGGTCGGCGTCCTGCATATCGCTCACGGCCGCCAGCCCCTTCGCCGCAAGCCCGGCCTCAATCGCCGCGCCATCGGCCTGCGAAGCCCTGCATCCGAAGTTTTTAACGAGAAAACGCTCCACTGAACTCAAGTGTAGCTTGCCCCGCAAACGGTATACTGATCCAGGAACCCGTATGAAGAAAACCCTATTCGGAATCGCGCTCGGCTTGTGCGCGTTCGCCCTTTTCGCCCAGACCAAACGCGCGGAAGCCCCCGCCTGGGACGCCAACCGCATGGACATGCAGGCCCCGCCGCCGCAGGGAGTCGCGGTGCGCGCCGGACGCATGTTCGATCCCAAGTCCGGCACCAATCTTACGAACCAAGTCATCCTGATTAAAGGCGACCGCATCATCGACGTCGGCCCCGCTGACAAGATCCAGATTCCGGCCGGAGTGCCCGTGATCGATCTCAGCCGCGCCACCGTGCTGCCGGGCTTGATTGACCGCCACGTGCACCTGATCCAAGGCCCCGATCCCAACGACTCGCACGCGGCCTTCATCGGACTCCACCACGCCCTGAAAGATCTCAACGCCGGGTTCACGACGATTCAGGACATGAATTCGCCCTACACCTACGCGACTGTCGAACTGCGTGACGCCATCAATAAAGGACTGGTCCCCGGTCCCCGCATGCAAGTCGCCGGGCCTGCGTTGAACCCGCGCGGCGCCGCCTATTATCCATCCCCCAACACCGTCACTCCCTTCGGCTTCGCTCCCGGAAACCCGGTGTGGCAGAACGCGCAAGCCATCAACGGCCCCTGGGCCGCGCGCGCCGCGGTTCGCGACCACGCCCACTACGGCGTTGATTGGATCAAGGTCTACGAAACCGAAGATTACGAAGGCAGCGGCTACCCGCAGCCTTCCGGTGCCGGCGCGTTCACGCCCGACGGCAAAATGATCGACGTGCCGTCTCTCACACTCGAAGAAAATCAAGCCATCGTCGACGAAGCGCACCGCCACGGCTTGAAAGTCGCCTGCCACGCTTACGGCGGCGAAGGCTTGCGCAACTGCCTGCAAGCCGGCGTCGATATTCCGATGCACGTGATCGTCGGCGTGACCGGCGCCGCCGGCCTCGACGACGAAACCATTCGCCTATTCAAAACGCCGCTCGCCGACGGCACCATGCGCCCCGTAATGCAGACGCTCTGGGACCTGATGGAAGATCTCGAAGTGAAAGACCTGAAGGCCACCAACGGCAAGATCACGCGTTTCGCCCTGCAAGAGATGAGTTTCAAGCGCCTAACGAAAGAAGGAATCAAGGAAGTCTTCGGCAGCGGAGCTTACTTCCAAGGACACGGCGTGCAAGCCTCGCAATTCGCGTGGTTCGTAAAATGGGGCATGAAGCCCGCCGACGCCCTGCGCATGGCCACCACTAACGCCGCCGAAAGTTTGAACTTCGATATGGGCAAAGACCTCGGCACCATCGAGAAAGGCAAATTCGCTGACTTGGTCGCGGTCTCGGGCGACCCTCTCGCCGACATCACCGAAATGGAGCGCGTCAAGTTCGTAATGAAGGGTGGCACCACCTTCAAGAATGAGATGAAGTAAAGGATCACTATGCAGACCACAAGACGGACCCTTTTGAAAACAGCGGCCGCACTCGCCGTTCCGCTGCGCCTCGCCCGAGCCGCCAATCCGCCCAGCCCCGTCATCATCAAGCTCGGCGCGTACATGTCCGAAGCCGCCGCTCGCGCGCTTCCCGAAGAGGTGATCGAGAAAACCAAGCACCACATTCTGGACACGCTCGCCGCCATGGTGTCCGGCACCGAACTCCCGCCCGGCAAAGTGGCGCAGGCCATGGCGAAAGCCCACGCCGGCGAAAAAACCGCGACCGTAGTCGGCACCAACATCCTCTGCGGGCCCATCGAAGCCGCCATGATCAACGGCATGCTGGCGCACTCCGATGAAACCGACGATTCGCATGCGCCCTCGCAATCCCATCCCGGCTGCTCCATCGTCCCCGCCGCGCTAGCCGCCAGCGAACAATTCGGCACCGACGGCACGCGTTTCCTGCGCGCCGTAGCGCTCGGCTACGACATCGGCACCCGCATCACCATGACGCTCGGCGCGCTCGAATATCAGATGACACGCACCGCAGCTCCCACAGCATCGCCGGCGATTTCGGCTCCGCCGCCGCCGCCGGATGCGTGGCAGGCCTCAACGCGCAGCAAATGCGCTGGATTTTCGACTACGCCGCGCAGCAAGCCGCAGGCATCGCCGCCTGGCAGCGCGACACCGATCACATCGAGAAATCGTTCGTCTTCGCCGGCTGGCCCGCCCGCAACGGCGTCACCGCCGCGCTGCTCATCCAAGCCGGCGGCACCGGCGTCGACGACATCATGGCCGGCGCCGACAATTTCCTGCTCGCATTCGACCCCAAGACCGATCCCGAAGGCCTGATCGACAAGCTAGGCGAGCGCTACGAAGTCACCCGCACCAACATCAAGAAGTGGACCGTCGGCTCCCCCATCCAAGCCCCGCTCGACGCGCTAGAACCATGCTCAAGAAGCACTCCTTCACCGCCGACCAAGTGCAGCAAGTAGTGGTCCGCGTGGCCGCCAGCGAAGCCAACACCGTCAACAACCGCGAAATGCCCGACATCTGCCTGCAGCACATGGTGGCCGTAATGCTGCTCGACAAAACCGCATCTTTCGCATCCGCGCACGACAAACCCCGCATGAAGGATCCCGCCGTCCTGCGCCAACGCGCCAAAGTAGAATTGAAAGCCGACGAAGAACTCGACAAACTCCACCCCGCCCGCGTCTCCATCGTCGAAGTAACGCTAACCGACGGCACCAAGCTAAGCGAACGCGTAGAAGCCGTCCGCGGCACCGCCGAAAACCCCATGACCCGCGAAGAAGTAGTCGCGAAAGCCCGCGAGCTGACGACGCCGATGCTAGGCGCCGACAAATCCGCCAAGCTGATCCAGAAGATTCTGACGCTAGAAACCGTAAAGGACGTCCGCGAGCTGCGGCCGCTGTTGCAGCGCGGGTAAGCTAATCTCCCGTAATCAGCCGCGCCCCGCGATCGAACGTCAGGTAGACCAAATCGTCAACGTTTCTCCACTGGTTCGGTTCGTATTGCTAGCCCGTTGAGCATGCCGTTGACCGCGCCCTCGATGAGCTTGGTGTGGATGCCGGCTTCTCGACATAGTGCGCGCGCACCCGCTCGAAGATGTCACCGAACAGGTTGAGCTGGCGGTAGGTATCCGCGGCCGCGGCGCGTGCGCTGGTCCCGAGCAGCAACCGCGGCGGCTGCACCACCACGAGGGTCAAAGCGGCGCCGGCAACCGCGCCCAGGAGGACCAGAGAAGTCTTGCGCATCATCCACGAACCTTTTGGCTGTTGCTCGTTGCCCACCAGGGCGTCGGATCGACGGGCGTCCCGTCCTTCCGGAATTCGATATAGAGGACCGGCTGGGACGTCCCGGCCGGCGGAGAAGCTCCGAGTCGGAAGCACTCGTCATACAGCGCTGTCGAGGAATCCGTCCTGGTCGAGGAAGCAACTTGTGTGCCGGCTCCCATCACCGCCACCGGCTCCCCGGTCAAGACGAACTGGCCCAGATCGACCA
>CAVVZG010000028.1:0-4990 GCA_963752205.1 Bryobacterales bacterium
TTTCGGTTTCGATCGACCTTGCGGCCAATCTAGCCTGGCAGACAGATCTCATTTACGAATAAACTTCAATCTGCCGTGCCGATTTGTTTGTCGCCTCAGTTTGAACTCAAGTTACTGACGAATTAGTTGCTTACTACGCCCTTCGGCCACCCTTGCGGGCGACTTCCGAACGCAGCAGCATAACTTCTACTTCGCGTCCAACCAGATTTTCAAAGATCTGCGCAGCGGAACCCACGATCTTGCGAAAGCGAATTCCCTGCCGGCCTCGAAAGCCGTTCGGACATGGCACCTTGTAAAACGCGCAAGGATGACTCACATCCAGAAATTATGGGGACCTGAAAGAACTACTTCAGATGGAGGTTTCCAAACCACAGCAGGATTAACTCACTACTGCGTTTTTTGCCTTCCCTACCCTGGCACGCTAGTACTACCGTTCTAGCGTACATCGTCTACACTAGCAAACCTTGGACCTCCTTGCAAGCTTTTTTTTACAGATCTTGCAAAGGGGAGGTTTTTGATCTCAACCCAGATCCAGGCTGCTGTCGTTCGACGGCTTGTTCAGAATAGCAAACAGCGAGGAGGTAACGCAAGTGGGAAAACCGGGGAAAGAGCGGATTGGCCGCGAATGAACGCAAATTAACGCGAATCTCAGAAGTTGTGGACTACTCGTTGCCATACCACTTTCGGGTGTTGGAAGTTGATTAGCAGGGCTAGTCGGAGGCTGGAGGCTTTTAGATAGTTTAGGGTCTGGGCTAGGTGTTCGTTTACTAGAGTGTTGACGCACTTCACTTCTATTAGGAGGCTTTCGTCTACTACTAGGTCGGCTATGTATTCGGAGATGACGTGGCCTTTGTAAAGGATTTTGTAGGGGACTTGAGGTCTTACCGGTATGCCCCTTAGGGAGAGTTCCTTTGCTAGCGCGCGTTCGTACACCTTTTCTAGAAAGCCGGCGCCTAGGGTGTTGGATACTTCGTAGGCTGCGCCTACTACTTCTTCGAAGAGGGTGTTGAGGGACTCGCGTTGGGGGGCGGTCATGAGGGCTATAGGGTAGTCGGCTGCACGGCTTGGAATTCTCACGGAAAGATTGGCCGCGAATGAACGCGAATGAACGCTAATCGGAGGGAGGGAGCTATTTGCGTTTATTTGCGTTCATTCGCGGCTAATCTTGTTTTCGCTTTAGGCTAGCGCGGCGTTTAGGATTTCTTGGATTAGGGTGTCGTAGGAGACGCCGGCGTTTAGGGCGGATTGGGCGAAGTCCTCATCCTCGGCTAGGGACGGATTTGGATTCGCTTCTATTACGAAGACGTCGCCTTTCGGGGATAGGCGCACATCAATGCGGCCGAAGCCACGGATTTTTAAGAGGCGGTATACCTTTTTGGCTAGTTGAGCAAGAGTCTCGGGCATGCGGTCAGGTAAAGGTTTCGCTGGGCCATTTGTTATGCCCCATTTTTTTCGGTATTTTTCGTTCCACTTGGCGTGGTAGGTGGCGAATTTCGGGGTGTCTTCGGGGACTTGTTCGAAGAAGATCTCCCTGGTCGGGAAAACTGTCAGGCGGTGGTTGCCTAGCACGCTTAGGTAGAGCTCGCGGCCTTCTATGTACTCCTCGATCAATACGTCGCAGTTGAATTTTTGGTGGAGGAAGCGCATGCGCTCTAGGGCTTCTGCTTCGTCTCTGGCGAAAGACGACTTGCTGATCCCGTCGGAGGACTCTTCTCCTACTGGTTTCACGAATGCGGGGTAGGTGAAGCGCTTCAGGTGCCTTAACGGGTGGGCTTGGTGGGACACCACGAAATTTGGGGAGTGGACGCGGTGATAGGCTAGCACTTTTTTCGCTAGCACTTTGTCCTTGCAAAGCAGGAGGGCGTCGGGGCCGGCTCCGGTGTAGCGGACCTTCATTAAGTCAAGTAACGCTGGGATGTTGGGCTCGTGGGAGCGGTCATGATGGAAAGACTCGGAGAGGTTGAAGACTAGGTCCGGCTTGTAGACGGTTAATTTGTCCACAACCGCGGGGACGTTGTCGAAGACGGCTAGGGTTTCTACTTCGTGGCCTAGGCGGTGCAAACATTCTAGGACGCAGGCTTCGGTGGGCTTGTCGTGTTCTTTCAGAGCCTCGGGGGAGAACTGTTGAGCGGGGTCTACGGCGTGGGCCAGGTCGAAGAGGGCTAGGATCTTCATTCTAGACGGACCTCTTGAAGCGGCCAGTGTAGAGATGATTCGTGACCAGGGCTGCTAAATAAGACGCTAGGTCGAAGTAGAGGCTCGCGGGAGCCGCGGGGGCTTTCAACTTTAATTCCTGGCAGCGTTTGGTTAGTTTCTGGACTAGCATGTTGACGGTGTATTTGCGTTGGCCGGTCCACTGGACGATGGATGCGATTAGGGCGGCGCGGTGTTGTCGCATGAACTTCGCGGCGGATTCGGAGGCGGGCTCGCTGGTGGCGAATATCGAGCGCAGATCGGCGTCGTAGACGTCGGGGAAGTCTTCGGCGTAGAGTTTGCGGCGGGCGGCGTAGTGGTGGGCTAGGGTGCTGCGGAGTTTGCGGGCTTCGGAGATGCGGCGGCCGCGCTTCACTACGGGCTTGGTGGTGGCTACCTCTTGCATCAGGAGTTCGACGTACTCGAGTTTCTCCAAGGCTTTCCAACCGCGGTAGCGCTGGCGCCAGTCGTCGGGGGGAGAGGAGAGCCAGACCGCGAAAGTTTCGGCGAAGTCTTCGTCGGGGTGGGCTTGGGCGTACCAGTTGGGGAGATGGCGGACGAAGCTGCGGCTGTAGGGGCGCGGCGTGTAGGTCTCGGGGGCGTATTCGGCTTCGGGGGAGCCGAAGATGCTTTGCCAATCGGGGCGTTGGGAGAATTTGTAGGCGTGGTCGATGGCGTGTCCGCATTCGTGGCGGAGGAGCATTTGGCACCATTCGGCGGTGCCTCCTTCGACTTCGAGCATCTGGCGGAGTTCGAGGGCTTTTAGGCGCGGGTGGGCTAAGTAAAAGGGGATGGCGATGGCGGGGGCGCCGGCGGGGGAGAACCATTCGTCGCCTAGATAGCAATCGGGGCGGAGGGCCACGCCGCGTTGGGCTAAGTCTTCGTGAAATTGGCGGAGGCGGGGTTCTAGTTCGCTGCCTTCGATGCGCAGGCCTAGATCGCAGATGCGGACGGCTAGGAGTTCTTCGTCTCTTAGGGCGGCCCACGCGGGGGGAGCGGGAGGTGGCGGGGGCGCTGGGGCGGATGGGTCCGCCGCGATTTCCATTTCTATATCGTACGCGGTTCGGGCGTGGTGGAGTAGTCGAGTTCGAACATTCGGTAGACGGCTTCTTGCATGCCGCAGCGGTGGTAGACGGCTTGCGCGCGGTGGTTGTGGGATTCGACGTAGAGGCGGAGTCCGCAGACGTGGGGGTGCTGGCGGGCTTGGGCGTCGACGTGCGCGTAGAGGGCTGTGAAGACGCCATGGCCGCGGAATTCGGGGAGGGTGTAGACGCTTTGCATCCACCAGAAGGCGGCGTTGCGCCAATCGGACCATTCATAGGTGATCATCATTTGGCCGGCGGCGCGGCCGGCGAGTTCGGCGATCAGGTAGAAGCCGCGGGTGGGATCTTCGAAGAGGGCGCGGACGCCGGCGCGGAGGGTGTCGAGGTCGAGGGTGCGGGCTTCGGTTTCGAGGGCCATGGCGGCGTTCCCTGCTCCTAGGAATTCGAGATCTTCCAGGGTGGCTTGGCGGATGGAGATTTCGGGCATACTCTCTGCTTATAGCAAAGCGGCAGCCGCCGTGCACTCATTAAAGTGTTGAGGAAGCATGAGACACACGGAACAGTCATTGAATGTTGCAGATGCGAGGGCCAGAGGTGGGCGGGTGTGTGGAATAAGGCCCAAATCCGGCGGCGCTGCTGGCGCTTTTCGCGCAACTATTCTTGACGGGAAGGGAGTGGGCCATGTTTGAATCGAGCTTTGTGGATGCAGGGAAGACGCGGCGGCCGTGGATGGTTTTGGCGGGGGCGGCGTTTGAGGCGGCGTTGATTGGGGTGGTGATTTTGGTGCCGCTGTTGTTTGTGGAGACGCTGCCGGAGCGGGGGTTATTTAAGGCGCTGATGCTGGCTCCGGTACCGATGGCTCCGCCGGCGCCTCCGCCACCGATGATCGCTAAGCGAGTGCCGAAGGCGGCGGCGGCGCGGAGGTTTAATCCGGCGGTGCTGGTGAGCCCGGTGGTGGTGCCTAAGGAAGTGGCGATCATCAGCGAGGCTCCGGCGCTCCAGGCGGACGTTGCAACGGGCGGCGTGCCGGGAGGGATTCCGGGAGTGGGCGCGGGTGGCGCGGGGAATGGAGTTTTTGGCACGGCGCTGGCGGTGGCTCCTCCACCACCTCCTCCGCCTCCGGCTAAGGTTGTGGCGGCGGCCGGCGGGCCGAAGCAAATTGAGGTGGGCGGGGATGTTGAGGCGGCGATGCTGTTGCATCAGGTGCGGCCGGCTTATCCGGCGATGGCGCGCGCGGCGCGTATCACGGGTACTGTCAGGATGAAAGCTGTGATTGGCACCGACGGCACGATCAAAAATCTGATTGCGGTGAGCGGGCATCCGATGCTGGTGGATGCGGCGATGAACGCGGTGCGGCAGTGGGTGTACAAGCCCACCGTGCTCGATGGGGTCTTGTTCGAAGTGAATACGGAAATTGTGGTTCACTTTAACCTGGCTTCCATGGGCGCCCCGACCGGGTGAAACATCAAGCTATGCTCAGTTGATATGCGTTTTGCCGCGGTGGTCTTATGCCTGGGGTTGACGGCTTGCGGACATCCCTCTAGCGCTGTAGTGGGGACTTGGTTTGTGAAGACCCCGGAGGCGCCGTTTCCGTATCACATGTTTGTTTTTCACGCGGACGGGACTATGCAGCAGGCGAATCCGGACGCGGGGGACGCAAACACCAGCGACAGTAACGGGATGGGCGCGTGGGCGGCGGAGGGCGACGGGATCAAAGGCAAGTTCGTCGAGATCACGGCGGATCGGACGACTCG
>CAVVZG010000029.1:0-9058 GCA_963752205.1 Bryobacterales bacterium
GAGGGAAAACACGGTTCTGGTGATGCGCAGCGCCGCTTTAAAGGGGATGTCGTGCAGAGACCAAACCCAGGTATCGCAGTAGGTTCTCATGACGTCAGGCCACGAAGTCACCGCATGAAAGAGGATCACCGCCACCAACACCGCCGGAGCTAGAGTCTCTAGCGCCAGCGCCATGGCCAGCGACAAAAACGGCAAGCTCGAAATCAGAAAGCGGGTGCCGATATTGCCGAAATACGGCAGCAGAACCAGCGCGCACGGCAGCAGCAGCTTGCGCCCCTCGCGGCTGCGCAGCGCCAACAGCGCTAGTGGAGCCGCCAGAAATACCGGCCCTAGCAATCCCTGCGTAGCCAGCCCACGGACGGTCACTTCGAGAGGCAGCGCCCACAAGTTTTTCAAGCGATAGTTCCGCAGCGTGGCGGTCCAGTCCTTTTCCACCATCACGTAAAAGTACGGATTCGGAAACCACTGGTTGGCAAACGGAGCGATCGGGTTGTGCACATAGATCCAGTTTTTAATCACCCACGGGGCGATCATGACGAGCGAGCACCCCACTACCGTCAGAGCAGGCCGCCATTGTCGCGTCCGCCAGATGACGAACCCGGCAGCGTAAATAATCATGACGAAGGCCGTGTACTTCGCCGCATAGCAATAGCCTGCCAGCAGGCCGATCACGATCAGAATGCGCTGGTCCCGATTTTCATCCCACAGCTGCGTCCAGTAAAAAACCGCGAACACGATCGCCGCCGTGGCCACGTCTGTATACGCCGTGGTCCCGTCGATCCCAACCACCGGACTCGCGTACACCAACAGCGCCCCCGCCGCTCCCGCCAGCGGCTTGCCGATTCGCTTCCCGTAGGCCAGCACCATCAGCGCCAGCGCGATCAGAAACGTGAAATGCAGCAGCGCCGCCGCCGAGTGATGCCCGATGGCGAAGGCGGGAACGTACAGCATGTCCACGCCGCCGCTGAAACTCGCCAGCATGTTGGTGGTGATGCGCTCGAATCCGCGCGCGCGCAAATACCGCGCGGTCAAGCCCAAGTGGTAACTGGCGCCGTCCGGACTAATCTCCGGCGCCCACGCGTTGAACAGATATAAGGTTGTGAAAACCGCCGCAATGATACCGAACAGATAGCGAACAGCCCGAGGCAATGGCGCTCCCGGCAACGGTTGTTCCGCCGCCGGCCATCTCCAGTCACCGGTGCGAATCGCGACCCCCAGGCAAGCGGCCAGGACCACCCACAACACTGGTTTATAGGCGATGTGTAGAGCCAGCACTGCAAAGATCGCCAGATGCAGAACGGACGCGCCCAGCACGAACGACAGTGGAAATTTCTCACCGCGCCGCAGACGCACGCCCAGCCGCGCCGCGATCACCGAACCAAGCGCATAGCACCCAGCCGCCGTAACGGCCGCGCCCATCAACACAACCACGGCTCTCATTTTTGCTCTAGACCCAGCGACACCAGGATGAAACCCAGGGGCTTCGCATCGCGCTTCTCAGGAATCCACAGCTTGTCGATTTCAGCGTTGAGGATGACATACCCGTTGGCGTCCAGCCACTCCGCGGGCACCGCTTTTTCGAAGCGCTGGCGGCCGGGCGCGGGGTAATGCACTTCATCCAGCAAGTGATCGTTCACGAAGAACGAAAGCGTTACCGGACCGGTTTGCGTGAAGGTCGCCCCCGGGATGGCGAAGTCCATAAGGTAGCTGAGATTCTGCGTCGTCCCCGGAAACATGCGGATGGCCGGGCGTTTCCCGGTCCAGCGCCAGGTATTGGCTTCGAGCGACGGTGATATGTCCTGCACAAAATGCGTCTCGGCGTCCGTGTCGGCCATGTTCAGCACGCGTACGCCGCTGATCGGAGCCTCAAAAACCGGGCGCTGCGGGGGCGGGGCATAGGACTCCACCACATTGCCGCAACCGGACAGAATTGCGCAGAGCGCCCCGCACAAACTGAGCCAACCGGAACCAGCAATCACTTTCCGTTTACTATAGCGAACCGTCGCGCCGGCGTGCGCCCCCGCCAAACGAATATCGCTTGTGCGCGTCTACTACATACAAAGGCGGACCCGGCCAGGGTCCGGGCTCAACCTCGGGAGCATGTTAAATTTGATAGAGAACACCATGAAGTATTGTTTAATCCTTTCATTTGCTTGCGGCCTTCTGGTCACTCACGTGTCCGCCCAGGCGCCTCCTCAGACGGACGTCCCCGACGACGCCGTGGTGGCGAAAGTGGACGGCATGCCGGTGACCGCCGGCGAAATCCGCAAGAGCATGACGATCATGCCCAAGGAGTTCGTCCAGCTCTTCAATCAGAATCCGAAGTACGCGGTACAACAGTTGTTCATGCTGCGCTATCTGGCGGAAGAGGCTGAGCGCACCAAACTCGGCGACGAGAGTCCGATGAAAGAACAACTGGCTTTGCTGCGCGCCAACGCCATGGCTTCGGCGATGGTTACTCATGAGCACAACTTTTACAAGGTCACCGATCAGATGATCAAAGAGTTCTACGAGCGCAACCAGGCGCGCTACCAGCAGGCCAAGATCAAAGTCATCTACGTGGCGTTCAAGCCCACTGCGCCCGTGGTTGGTGCGGTCCCGCAAACGCAATCTCTCGAGGACATCGCGCGTTCGCTTTCCGAAGGCGCCGCCGCCAAGACCCAGCGCACGGAGGCCGAGGCCCGCAAGCTGGCCGAAGACCTAGTCAAACAAATTCGCGGCGGCGCGGATTTCAGCAAGCTGGTGGCGGAGTACTCCGAAGATCCCGCTTCGAAAGCCGCCGGCGGAGACTTCGGCGTGGTGAATACCAATAGTGCTTATTCCGCCGACGTCAAAAAGGCGGTGCTGGCGTTGAACGAAGGTGAAGTTACGGACCCGCTGCGCCAGCCCAACTCGTTCTACATCATCCGCGTCGAACAGAAGACCACGCAGCCGATGGACGAACTGCGCGGAGCGATTGGCGACGAAATCCGCCAGAGCCACCTGAACGAATGGCTCGGCAGCGTGAGTAAGAAGTTCGAACCGCAAGTGGAAAACGTGCAGTTTTTCACGCAGACCAAGTTGCCGGTTCCGGGGGCGCCTCCGCCTCCCGCGAAATAACTTGTGCTTCCCCAGTTGGCCGGCCGCCCCATTCGCGTGGAGGTGCGGCGTTCCCTGGGTTCGCACCTGGCCGCTGCCTCGATCCCGCGCCGCCTGATTTTGCTCGATGCGGCAGTGTTCGCGCAGCGCGGCGAATTCGAGCGCATTCTAATCCACGAGCTTTTTCATTTCGCCTGGGTGCGGCTTTCAAACCAGCAGCGCCGCGATTGGGCGGAACTATTAACGCATGAGTTGGCGGCGCGAGCATCGGGCGAGCTGGGTTGGAGCGCCGAGTGGCGCAAAGATACGTTGAGTCCCCAAGATATCCGGCACCGCACGCCCCGTTGGCGCCGCTACGCCTGCGAAAGCTTCTGCGATACCGCTGCGTGGCTGTTTGCCGGACTGGGCAAGCATGACGAATTCACGCTCGCTGGCCCCATGCGCCGCCTCCGCCGCCAATGGTTCATGCGCACCCTCAAAGACGGGCGTGATACGTTAAAGGTGTGATGAGCCGAATCCAGGTTGCCGCGGTTTCGTTCGCTCTGTTGCTGTTTCTCGCAGGCTGTTCGCATCCTCCTCGCGAGCTTAAATCCGAAACGCAGCGCCAGACGGCTCCCAATTTCACGTTGAAGGATGCCGACGGCAATCCCGTTCATCTCACCGATTACCGCGGCAAAGTGGTGCTGGTGAATTTTTGGGCCACCTGGTGCGGGCCTTGCGAGGTGGAAATCCCCTGGTTCGTCGAATTCGAGCAGAAATATAGAGACCAGGGATTCGCCGTCCTGGGCCTGTCCATGGACGATGACGGCTGGAAGGCCGTACGCCCCTATATCGCCTCGCACAAAATCAACTATCGCGTCATGATCGCGTCAGAAGTAGTGTCGCAGCAATTCGGCGACATCGATTCGCTGCCCACATCGTTTGTGCTCGACCGCCAAGGCCGGATCGCCACCAACCATGTAGGGTTGATCGATAAACGGGATTACCAGAATGAGATTCTCAAACTTCTTGAAGTTCCAAAAACCGCTGCTCTGCCTAATGCTGGCGCTGGCCCTTTCGCCGCTCTTACGGGCGCAGGCGTTCGCCCAGGGCAACGTCCTTAATTACACGCCGCCGCGTAAAGTGGTGGCGAAGCCCGGCGCCGCAGTCGATTCCGCGCTGCCGCTCGATCTGCGTTCCGGCTACCACGTTAATAGCAACATGCCGTCCGACGATTATCTGATCCCGCTGCGCCTCACCTGGAATCCCGGACCCCTCGAAGCCGCCGGCTTCTCTTTCCCCAAGCCGGAATCGCAAAAATACAGCTTTTCCGAAAAGCCGCTTTCTGTTTACACCGGCGAATTCCAGATCGTGACGCATTTCAAGGCTGCCGCGAACGCGGAACCGGGACCAAAGACCTTAACCGGCAAGCTGCGCTATCAAGCCTGCAACAGTTCCATGTGCCTGCCGCCTAAAACGCTCGACGTTTCACTGCAAGTTGAAATCGTGAAGTAGCTTCGCGCGGTCGAGTTCCTGGCCGCGCAGATAAACCTTGGCGATCTTGCGTGTATTGGCGATATCTTGCAGCGGGTCCGCGTCCAGCACCAGGAAGTCAGCGCTCTTGCCGGCGTCGAGGGTTCCGTGATCCTGCAAGCGCAGAAACTCGGCGGATGTCACGGTTACCGCCGTCAGCGCCTGCGCGGGAGTCATCCCCGCCTCCACCATCAGTTGCAATTCACGATGCGTGTTGTAAGCGTGAAAATAATCCGGCACTGCCCCCGAGTCCGCGCCGAAGCCGATCCAAGCCCCCGCAGCGTTCAATTTCGCCAGATTCCGCTGCATGATGCGGTACGTCTTTTGCGCCGCCTCGATCGACGCTGGCGTGCGCTGCGCATAAGACGCACGCACGCGATCCACCAGCACCGCGGGAGTGGTTTCGCGATACAACGGATCGTCCAGCCAAGCCGCTGGTTCGGCATGCGTGCGGCTCTCCGCCAGCCCCAAGTTCGGCATCATGAACACGTGATGTTGCCTCACCAAGGCGATCGATTCATCGTCCATCTCCTGATCGCGCACCAGATGAGCGAATGCGTCGATGCCCGCCCGCGCCAGGCCTTTGGCGTCGTCCAGGTAATAAACGTGGGCCACCACGCGCGTGTGCAGCTTGTGCGACTTCGTCAATGATCGCTCGATAAATCTCCGGCGGAGTCTTCTTCACGGTGCCGTTGCGATCGTCCACCCAGACTTTAATGAAGTCCACTTGTCTTGCGACCTGCTCCCGCACCGCCTGACGAGCCTCCGCCTCGGTCCGAAGCGCATATGCCGAAGGCTTCAGCTCCGCATTGCCAGGACCGGCATCCGGCGATGCCATCCCTTTGCCCGCCGTGAACAAAAGTGCACGACCCGGCGCCCGTTCCGCTCGTAGCTGAAACGGTAGATCACCCAAATCCGTTCCCATCGATAGCACTGCGGCCACACCCGCGTAAGCATATCGGTTAAGCTGATCGACCACGTTCTCGCGAGTAAAATTCGCCGCGGAATACGTGATGCCTTTTTGATAACCCAAGTGCACATGCGGATCGAGCAGAGCCGGCATCACCGTCTTCCCCGTGAGATCGACTCGCGCCGCCCCCGCCGGAATCTTCAGCCCGCCCTTCTTGCCTACCTTGACGATGTGCCCGTTCTCCACCAGAAATGCCGCATCGTCGATGGGCGCCTTGCGCGCGTCCACGATCAAGCGAGCGCCCTCAAACACCACCGCATTCGAAGCCGCCGAAGCGGCACTCACGCACCACATCAGACCCACAAATTTGCGTAGCACCCTATCAGCTTACATCCAACGCCCGCGTAGCCTCGTCCAATGCACGGAAGGCCAGCGGCCGCAAATCCATCCCGTACATGCTGCGCAGCGCCACCGTCGCCCACTTGGCGAACGGCTTCACGGCTTGCATCCGGTGCGCCGTGCCCAAGTCGATGACGGAGTTGACTACCGCCGCCTCATCCCCCAGCAAGCCCAGAAAGTGCCGCGGCTTTTTCTGCACCGCGCGCAGCACATCCTGATGCCACCGCGGCGCATACCGTCGCGCCAGTTCCGGACGCCCGCACTCATGCAACCGCCGCTCCACTTTTTCGAGCACTCCCTGCAACGACGATCCGATCAAATGGAACGCGCAAGGCAGCGTTTCCGGATCCACCACGTCGTAAGTGAACTCCGTGCGCGGCCGCCCCCGGCACGGGCGGCTGGCCGCGTACACCAACATCGGATACGCCGCGTCCCGATCTTCATAGCGCGCCGCATCGCGGAAATAGATTTCTGAAATCCACGTCCGCAGCGCCCTCTGCAACGCCTGCGACACTCCTTGCCAAGTCTGAAAATAGCGCGGTTGCAGTTCATCCGGCGCGTTGATCCAGGCCGGATGCGTAGCCAGCAGCATGGCCGCGCGGTCGCGCAAAGCCGCCGCTGCGTTCGGCGGAACGCTGCGGATGACGTCGCCCTCGCGCTCCAGCACCACGTTGCGCAAAGACTCCGCGCGCCTCCGCGATTCCCTGCCGTCCAGGAACGGAAGATGCACCGTGAGCGGCCCGTCGTCGCCGCCCGCCAACTCGACCACGCGCGCACTGATGACCGCGTCCAGCTCATCCGCATCCACCGGAGTCCCCAACTCGCATCCGGATTCCTTCAGCCAATACAGTCGAAAGCGTTTTGTCATACGGCCCGATTGTAAACGCCGCCTGCAACAAACCCACGCCGTCAAATTTGTAACCTCCATGCCCCTCGCTACATACAACTTTGCAGTCTGCTGTGACTCGCGATTTGCTACCCTCAAGATAGTGATGCCCGCGGCTGGTATTCAGAACTCGCTCAGAGAACGCGGGGTGCGACTCACGCGCCAGCGCCGCATCCTGCTCGATCTGCTCGACCGCTCCGGCAAACACCTCAACGCCGAAGCGCTCTACCAGTTGGCCAAAGAAAAAGATCCCAAGCTGAACCGCGTGACGGTCTACCGGACGCTCAAGCTTTTGAAACTCGGCGGCCTGATCGACGAGCTCGATCTACTACACTTCGAAGGCGATCAACATTACTATGAGAGTCGCCTCAAGCAGGAGCACGCGCATCTGATCTGCCTGCGCTGCGGCAAGATCGAAGAATTTTTCGGCGAGCCGCTGCAAAAAATGCGCCGGCAAATGGAGAGCAGCCTGGGCTTCAAGATCGTGACGGCGCGCACCGAAATGGGCGGCTATTGTCCCGATTGCCAGTCGCAGCTGGCGCAGGATTCGGCCGAAAAGACGCGCGCCGAACAAGCTGGGTAATGGCCGAACGTCCTGCCGCGGTACTTCTCGTTCTCGCGCCCTCAGGCCAGCGCAGCCGTGTGCCTCTGGACGCCATGCCGTTCACGATCGGCCGCCAGTCCGGTAATAGTCTGGTGCTGCGCGATAATCGCACCTCGCGAAATCATAGCCGCATTGTTTTCGAAAACGGCAAATACGTAATCGAGGATCTCAATAGCCGCCACGGCACCTGGGTGAACGGCAAGCAGGTCGCGCGCCACGTCCTGCAGAATTCCGATCGCATCGAATTCGGTGTTCGCGATTCCTACCAGCTCACGTTCTCCGTCGAGAAGCAAGATATCCAGCGCCTGCTCGAACAATTCGGGTCCAGCTCCCGCTCCGTCGTCGAAGATCACGGAGCCGACAATTTGGTCAAGCTGCGTTCGCTGGTGGAAGTGGCGCGCGCGCTGCAAAATTCGCTTTCCACCAAAGAAGTATTGACAGCGGTGGTCGACGCGGCGCTGGCCGTCACCGGTTGCGAGCGCGGCTTCCTGCTGTTGCGCCCGGAAGGCGACAAGAATGCCGACCTGGATGTCGCCGTTGCCCGTGACAGCGCTGGCGGTGAGTTAGAAGCGGACGAATTGCGCGTTCCCCGGCACCGACAATCTCCTCGCCGACCTGCCCGGCTGGCCTTTCATGGATTGGGTCCCGCAATGGAGCGCGCGACGCTCCCGACGGCGCGGCGTCTCCGGCCTCAATAATCTTCTTTACGTTTACGCCCTGCGCAAATCCGCCGAAACCGAGGATTTCCTAAACGAACCTCTCCTCGCGCAACGCCTGCGCCAACACGCCGATCTCACCGCCGCCTCCATCCGCGCCAAATTCTGGGATGAATCCCGCGGTCTGATGGCCGACAATCTCGCTCACACCGAATTCAGCGAACACAGCCAATGCCTCGCCTTGCTTTCCGACACGTTGACCGGCGATCAGGCCCTCGTTGTTTCACAAACTTATTGACAGCCTCCGACCTTAAACGCGCCACGATTTATTTCAGCTTTTACCTCTTGGAGACTGATCAGAAATTTCATCGCGGTGACCTTATCGTCCAGCGCATGGATTTTTGGAAAGACCTCGTCAAACAAGGCCTCAAGACGCCCGTTGAAATGCCCGGCAGACACCCGTTCCGATTGCCACGCCTGGGGCAGCCACCCGCTCTTTGACCTCCACGCCAGCATCGCCGGCATCCGCCCCGCCTCGGCCGGATTCCGCACGGTGCGCATCGCACCGAACCCGGCGATCTTCCCGCATCACCAGCCGCACGCCTCATCCCGACGGCTTTATCGTGCTCGACTTGTCCTTTGCCGACGGCGCCTGCAAAGGCAGCGTTGAACTTCCGCCCAAATCACCGGCGTCTTTCGCCTGGCACGGCAAGAGCAAAGCTCTCCGGCGGCCCCAATGCCATCAACCTTGCCGCCTTTAGGTGAGAGCCGGATAATCCGTATAGCCTTTCGGCCCGCGCGCATAAAATGTCGAGGGATCAGGGCGGGTTCAACGGCGCATTCCCCGAAACCTTTCCGGCAAGTCCGGGTTCAGGCAATATTATGTTTTCCAAACACCACCGCATCCGCTTCGCCCGCCGCGATGACTTGATTTCCCGTCTCCAACGTAAACCCCTCGTTCGCGATGTAGCTTCCGCCGAACACTTCCTTGATCTGCGGCCCGATCCTCTCGG
>CAVVZG010000030.1:0-11809 GCA_963752205.1 Bryobacterales bacterium
ACTGTCGGCGCGATGGCGGACCTGATCAAGGCCGGGAAGGTGCGGTATTTGGGGCTGTCGGAGGCGTCGGCGGCTACGCTGGAGCGGGCCTGCAAGGTGCATCCAATTGCGGCGCTGCAGAGCGAGTATTCGCTGTGGACGCGTGACGTCGAAACGCAAGGGAATCTGGCGGCGGCGCGGCGGTTGGGAGTTTCGCTGGTGCCTTATAGTCCGCTGGGGCGTGGGTTTTTGAGCGGTGTGTGGAGCAAGCCGGGGGAGATTCCGGAGGGCGACCGGCGGCGGGACATGCCGCGGTTCCAGGGCGCTAATTTCGACGCGAATATGCGGATGGTGGAGGCGCTGAAGGCCATCGCGCAGCGGCGGAGCGTTACGCCGGCGCAACTGGCGCTGGCTTGGGTCCTGGCGCAGGGGGAAGACATTGTGCCGATCCCGGGGACTAAGCGGCGCAAGTATCTGGAAGAGAATCTTGCGGCTGTAGACATCGTCTTGAGCGCGGCGGAGCTGCAGGAGATCGCAGCGGCGTTTCCAGTGGGAGCGACGGCGGGGACGCGCTATCCGGCGCCGCACATGCCACGGGTGAACGCATAGTCAGAATTTCAATTCGCGGGGGCTCTCGTCTCCGTAGAGCGAGGCGGCGCGCTGGGGAAGATCGATCTCGATACGGGGAGCGCGGTCGCGCTGGACGCCGTCTTCCTTGCCGATTTCGATGCGCGCGTTGCCGGTGGCGGTGCAGTGCAGGGTGCGGGGGAAGCACTCGATATGGCTCGCGTACACCGACAGCGAATCGAAGCTCAGCATCATGTCATACGGGCCGCGGTCGACACGGCGCAGGACGGCGCCTAGTTCGATCACTCCGGGTACGGCAAAGGAATAATAGTGGACTCCGGGATCGGGGTCGTCGAACACGGGGCGGACATTCAGATTGACGACGGAGCCGGCGCGCACGACAATCTGGGCGCGCTGGAAGGGGATGATGCCGGGGCGGGTGACTTTTAGCGAGTAAATTCCGGGGCGGGCGTGGAGGACGAAGCGGCCGTCGGGTCCCACTTTCGCGGTGAAATCTTCTTCGCGCGAGGTGAGCTGCACTTCGCCGCCGGGCAGGGGCGTGTCGTCCATAGCTCAAGCACCGTGCCGTGGACGGCGCCGTAGTCCGCGATTTGGGCGGCGGCGGGCAGGGTTAGGGCGAAGACAAGGAACGCGGCCCTCATTCGCTCAAATCTAGCATGGAAGGGCGCTCGCGGCGTATCATGTTTTGAGGGGAAAAATCGTATGAGTGAGTGGGAGTTTGCGCAGGCCAATCCGGAGCAGCAGTTGGCCTTGGTGCATCATTTTTCGATGCTCAAACAGCAGGAGGGCGGGGCGGTGGAGTTCGTGATCACCGTGAAGCAGTATTTGACTCCCAAGGATCCGGCGATGAGCTACTTTGCGCAGGCGGATAAGCAGACGAATCAGGGAGTTGCGCCGTACACGCCAGTGGGCTGGGGGCAGACGCTGCTGTCGGCCTTGGCGCAGTGCGTGCGCGAGGTGGAGCGGTTTCCTTACAAGGGTTAGCTGCGGATCTGGTATCTTAGAGAGTTGATTAGGAACGCTAGAGGTCTGTAATGTCCGGTCATTCCAAATGGGCAACGATTAAGCACAAGAAAGCTGCTACCGACGCAAAGCGCGGCAAGCAGTTCACGAAAATCATCAAGGAAATCATGATCGCTGCACGGAGCGGGGGCGATCCTGACGGGAACCCACGCCTGCGCACGGCCATCAATGACGCGAAAAACGTCAGTATGCCGGGAGAAAACATCAAGCGGGCGATTATGCGCGGCACGGGCGAGCTCGAAGGCGGGCAGATCGACGAGATCATGTTCGAGGGCTACGGGCCGGGCGGCGCGGCGGTGCTGGTGTCTACGGCTACCGACAATCGCAACCGCACGGTGAGTGAGATCCGCCACATGTTTTCGAAGAACGGCGGGAACCTGGGCGAGCAGGGCAGCGTGGCTTGGATGTTCGAGCGCAAGAGCCAGATCATTATCGACGCGGAGAAGGCTCCGGGCGAGGATGAGTTGATGGCGCTCGTGCTGGACGCGGGTGCCGACGACCTGCGCGCGGAGGACGGCAGTTGGGAAGTGCTGTCGGCTCCCGAGGCGCACGTTCAGGTGCTCGAAGCGATTCAGAAAGCCGGGATTCCTACGGAATCGGCGGAGATCGCCATGATTCCGAAAAACCTGATGAAGCTTGAGGGCAAGACGGCTTCGGGGATGCTGAAACTGAGCGAGTTGCTGGAAGAGCACGACGACGTGCAGAACGTGTACTCCAACTTCGATGTCGACGAAAAGGACATGGAAGCGCTGGCATAGAGGGCCAGTTCAATGCGGGTGCTGGGCATCGACTGCGGGACGGAGCGCACCGGTTGGGGCGTGATCGAAAGCGACGGTCGCCGGCACGCGGTGATCGCGCACGGGGTCATTTCGCTCTCGCCTAAAGACGCCTTGTGCGAACGGCTGGCGGCGGTGGGGATCGCGCTGCGGGTGCTGCTGGTGCAGCATGCACCGGCGGCGGCGGCGGTCGAAGAGGTTTTCTACTCGCAAAACGTCAAAACGGCTTTGAAGCTGGCGCACGTGCGGGGAGTGGTGCTGGCGGCCATCGCGGAAGCGGGCGTGCTGTTGGGCGAGTACTCGCCGCTATCGGTGAAATCGAGCGTGGTGGGCTACGGGCGCGCGGAGAAAAGCCAGGTGCAGTTAATGGTGCGGACACTCACGGGGCAGACCATCGAATCGGAAGACGCGGCGGATGCGGTGGCGGTGGCGATTTGCCACGCTACGCGCTCGCAAGCTGCGCCGGTGAAGATTGCTGGGGCGGTCCGATGAGGCTCGCGGCGGCGCTGTTGCTGGCGGCTGCGGCGGCTTGGGCGGCGGATGCTCCGAGCATTACGTTTAGCAAGTCTTTTCCGGGGTCGCTGCCGGCGTTTTTCTCCATTACCGTGGAGCGATCGGGCGATGCTACCTATAACGAATCTGAAGATCCCGATAACATCGAGAAATTCCAACTGGAGAGCGGCGCGACCAATGAGATATTCGAGTTGGCTGAGCGCATGGATCATTTCAAGAAGCCGCTTGAGTCCGGGCTGAAGGTCGCGAACATGGGGATGAAGACGCTGCGCTTCGAAGCGGGAGGCGAGCGGTCAGAGACGAAGTTTAACTACTCTGCGAACGAAGACGCCAAGCTGCTTACGGACCGCTTCGAGCGTATCGGCGAGAGCCTGCGGACCTTGCTGGAGCTGCGGCGGGCGGCGCGGCATGACCGGTTGGGGGTGAACGCGGCGGTCCTCAAGATTCAGAGCTTGTGGGACAACCGGCGGCTGGTGGCGACGGCGCAGTTTCTGCCGCTGCTGGATCAAGTGGCCAAGGATGAAGCTTACATTCACATGGCGCGCGAGCGGGCGGCGCAGATTGCGGATGCGATTCGGGCGGCGGCTTCTAAATAAGCTCCGGGCTTAAAATAAAGTCAGCATGAAACGCGGGATCGGGCTGGTACTTCTCTGCATGTCGGCGCTGGCGCAGGCGCCGGTGGCCTCAGACGCGGAGAAGCATGAGCTGGCGGTGGCGGTCGAGGAAGCGAACACCAGCGGCTTCGATATGATCCGCGCGCTAGAGGCGCACCTGCGCAAGTATCCAAACACACCGCTGCGGCCGGAGATTTTCAATTTGCTGGCGAAGGCGGCGGTGGAGACCCGCGATGACGCGCGCATCGTTAAATATGGCGAGCCGACGCTCCAAACCATGCCGAACGATGGGACGCTGCTGGACCGGGTTCCGCGGGCGCTGCTGGAGGCTGGAGGTAAAGACAACGCTGCACGGGCGCTGGAGTACGGGAAGCGGTTCGAGACCTATGTGAGCCGCGTGCCGGTGGTTAGTGGGTTGGATCCGGTGAGGAACCAGGAAGACCACGATCGTTCGCTGGCGCGGGCGCTGTTGTATCAAGCTCACGCATACCGGATCTTAGGAGATTTTGACGAAGCGCGTCGCAAGGCGGCGCTGGCTTATATTGCTTATCCGGACGAAGCTTCGGCGCGGGCTTGGTCTGAGGCGCTGGAGTCGCAGGGGAAGCACGACGAGGCGATTGCGCGGCTGGCGGATGCGCTGATGATCGAAGACGAGCGGGCTAGCGACGAGCAGCGGCGGGCGGATCGCAAAGCGTTGGGCGAGATGTATCGGAAGCTGCATGAAGGGTCGGAAAAAGGGCTGGGGGAAGAGATTCTGGCGGCTTACGACCGGACTGCGGAGATCGTCAGCAAACGCGAGAACGAACTGCGCAAGCTGGACCCGAACTTCGACGTTACCGACCCGATGAAGTTTACGCTGGGGGCGCTGAACGGCGGCAAGTTGGATCTGAAAACCATGCGGGGGAAGGTCCTGATTTTCGATTTTTGGGCGACTTGGTGCGTGCCTTGCAGGGCGCAGCATCCGCTTTATGAAGAAGTGAAGCAGCGCTTCCGGGGGCGCGACGATGTGGTGTTTTTGTCGGTGGATACGGATGAAGACCGCGGGCTGGTGCCCTCGTTTCTAGAGGAGCAGCATTGGAGCGGCAACGTGTTTTTCGATGATGGGCTGGTGCGGCTGCTGGTGATTAATTCGATTCCGTCGACGATGATTGCGGATAAGCAGGGGCGGCTGGTGAGCCGGATGAATGGGTTCACTCGCGACACTTTTGTAGATCAATTGACGGCGCGAATTCAAGCGGCGCTGGCGGATGGGGAGAAATAATTGGCTTTCGGACGGGTTATCTGGATTGTGCTCGATAGCGTTGGCATTGGCGAGATGCCGGATGCGGAGGCTTACGGAGATAAGGGCAGCGATACGCTTGGGAACATCGCACGTCAACGGGCTTTGAAGCTGCCGAATTTGTGCCGTCTGGGGCTGGCGAATATTCGTCCGCTGACGGGACTCGCGCCGGTGGCTGCGCCTGCGGGGGATTACGGAAAATGCACGCTGGCGTCTCCGGGAAAAGACACTACTACCGGGCATTGGGAGATGGCGGGGATTCATTTGGCGAAACCTTTTCCACTGTTCCCGAAGGGATTTCCGCCTGAGGTGATGGATCCGTTTGAGACGCGCATCGGGCGGCGGGCGATCGGCAACAAGGCGGCGTCGGGGACGGAAATCATCAAGGAGCTGGGCGAGGAGCACGTGCGAACCGGGTCGCCGATTGTGTACACATCGGCGGACAGCGTGTTTCAGATCGCGGCTCACGAGGAAGTGATTCCGTTGTTCGAGTTGTACAAAATGTGTGAGACGGCGCGGGATATTTTGCGGGGTCCTTATGAAGTGGGGCGGGTGATTGCGCGGCCGTTCGTGGGGGAACCGGGGGCGTTCGTGAGGACTTCGAATCGCCATGATTATGCGGTGCCTCCGCCGAAGGGGATGCTGCTCGATCAGTTAAAGGCGCGCGGGGTGGAAGTGTATAGCGTCGGCAAGATCTTCGATGTGTTTCTGGGGCGGGGGATTGAGGAGCAGGTCAAGACCAAGACCAATGCGGACGGGATGGCGAAGACTCTGGCGGCGATGGATGAGGTGGACCGGGGGTTGATTTTCGTCAATCTGGTCGACTTCGACATGCTGTATGGACATCGCAACGATGTCGAGGGTTATGCGCGGGCGCTTGAAGAGGTGGATGCCTGGCTGCCCTCGCTTGATGCGAAACTGAGCGCGGACGATCTGGTGATTCTGACTGCGGATCACGGGTGCGATCCGACGACGCCGTCGACGGACCACAGCCGCGAATACGTGCCGCTGCTGGTTTACGGTCGTAAGGCGCGCGCTGGGGTAAACCTGGGCGTGCGCGGGTCATTGGCGGACATTGGGCAGACTGTGGCGGAGAACTTCGGCACCAGCATTGTTACCGGTGCTAGTTTTTTGCCTCAGATCATTTAAGGCTGCACGACTAAGGCTGCAAGGGGCCGACGCACTTGCCGGTGCAGACCAGGTCTGAAACGGTTGCGGTGGGGCCGAGGCGGTTCGGGTCCTGGAGAGTGGGGCGGCTCACGGTGGTTTTTTCGGTAACCACGCCGTTGCTTTCTTTGCGCACGATTGTTTCTTGCTCCTGCAGCTTAGGGGCGCTGTCGCCGCTGCGCGCGATGCCGTAAGCAGAGGGCGCGAAGACGTCGCGCTGGGTTACGGTGGTTCCGTCGGGAGACTTAGAAGTGGTGTCCACCTGCTGGCGGATCAGGTTCATTTTCCCGGTGTAGTCGGGTTCGAAGCGGGCGGTGGTGGAGGTTTCTTTGTCGCCGGCCTTGGTCTGCTCGCGGACTTCGCGGATGGCTTCGGCGAGTTGGCCGTTCTGGTTCGGGCGCTGGATCGATTCGGTTTCCTGGACCGTGCCGGCGTCCTTGTTGGTGACCGTTACGATGTTGCGTTTCTCGGCGAGATCGAAGGATCCGCTCAGCCCGGCGCGCGAAATGGTGACGTCGGTGGTGGTGGTCGACCCCTGGGTTTGCGATTCGATGGTGCGGCGTTCGGCTTCCTGGAGGCTGCCATTGAGGTCACTGCGGTAGATGGTGGCGTGAACCACGGAGCCGGAGGCCGATTTCTGCTCTTCGGTAAGGGTGCGTTCGGTGGAGGCGATCTGGCCGTTTCCGTCGTACTTCCGCACAATGGTTTCCGTGGTCTTACCGCTCGGACTTTCGCTGAGAATCTTGACTTCCGTTTTCTCAAGCGGCACTTGGCGGCCGTTGATAGACCGGGTTAGCTCGGCATGGTCGCCATCTTTGGCTGTGTAGGCGGCTGAATCGACAAGGCGGCCGTTGAGGTCGGGGGTCAGCAGGACAGCCTGGGATTGGGCTGCGGCGAGACCGGCGCAGAGCAGGGAGTATAAACAGTACTTCACGATTCCAGGCTAGGCTGAATCCCGCCCCATTTCAATACGTAGAAAACCTTAGATTGCGGTCCACGTTACAATGACTGTCAGGTGAAGACGTTTTACATCGAAACTTTCGGCTGCCAGATGAATGCGCACGACTCGGAAAAAGTCGTGGGCACGCTGGTGAACCAGGGTTACACGCAGGTGCCGACTCCGGATGACGCGGAGCTGGTGTTTTATAACACCTGCAGCATTCGCGATAAGGCCGAGCAGAAGGTGTTTCATCGCCTGGACCAGTTCAAGCGCGACGGCAAAGGCAAGACCTTCGCGGTGCTGGGATGCGTGGCGCAGCAGGAAGGCGAGAAGATCTTCGAGAAGGCTCCGCACGTGAGCATGGTGTGCGGGTCGGCTAGCTACAATCAACTGCCGCAGATGCTGGTGCAACTGGAGGCGGGGAACCGGCGCGTGACGGGGTTGAGTTTGGATACGGACGAGACTTTCGATACGCCGATGACGCGGCGCGACAATCCGCATCGGGCTTACATCACGATCATTGAAGGCTGCGACAAGAAGTGTTCTTATTGCGTGGTGCCGTTCACGCGGGGGCCGGAGCGCAGCCGGACGAGTGCGTCGGTGATCGCGGAGGCGGCGCAGTTGTCGGCGATGGGGTACAGCGAGATCCAGTTGCTGGGCCAGAACGTGAACAGTTATCGCGATCCGTCGGCGGCGGGCTGGGACTTCGCGAAGTTGTTGGACGAGGTCGGGCGCGTGGAGGGGATCCGGCGGGTGCGGTTCACTACTTCGCATCCACGGGATTTCGTCAAGCCGATTGTGGATGCGATTGAAGCGAATTTGGCGTTGTGCAATCACGTGCATTTGCCGGTGCAGTCCGGATCGACAAAGATATTGGATGCGATGCAGCGGCTGTATACGCGCGACGAATACATGCAGCGGATTGGCTGGATGAAGAACTCGCGGCGGCCGATTGCGATCACCAGCGACATCATTGTCGGCTTTCCGGGCGAGACGGAAGAGGATTTTGAGGCTACGCTGGGGTTGCTGACGGAAGTGGAGTACGACGCGATTTTCAGCTTCAAGTATTCGCGGCGGCCGAACACTTCGGCGCTGGCGTTGGGCGATCACATTTCCGAAGACGAGAAGACGCGGCGGCTGACCATTGTGCAGGAGCATCAGCGGCAAATTCAGATCCGGCGCAACGCGGCTTACGTGGGGACGGTCGAGGAGTGTCTGGTGGAAGGCTTCAACAAAGCTACCGGGCAGTGGATCGGGCGGACTTCGCAGCACAAGACTCTGAATTTTCTGCATCCGACTGCCGATGACAAGCTGGTGGGCAAGTACGTAGACGTGCGCGTGACACGGTCTGGGGCCAATTCGCTGGTTGGCGAGTACGTCAGTTAGGGAGGCGTTATGGAAGTCGAGATGAAAATCAGGGGTTTGATGGTGGACCCGGTCACGAACATGCCCATCGTGGTTTTGAAGGACGTGAACGGCATGGCGATCCTGCCGATCTGGGTAGGCGTGTATGAGGCCAATGCCATCGCGCTGGAGATCGAGAAAGTAGCGACGCCGCGGCCCATGACGCACGACTTGATTCGCAACCTCCTGTTCGGGCTGGAAGCGGGCGTGAAGAAAGTGGTGGTGAGCGATCTGAAGGAAGACACTTTCTATGCGGTGATCTGGCTGGAGCGCAACGGGGAGATGATCTCGATCGATTCGCGGCCGAGCGATGCGCTGGCGATTGCGCTGCGCCTGGATTGCCCGATCTACGTGGAAGAGACGGTGCTGAGCACGTCGAAGACGGTGGCGGCGGTGGCGGAAGTCGGCAGCAATGAAGAGCTGCGGCGCTGGCTGGAAAATCTGAACGATGAGGATATGGGGCGCTACAAAATGTAACGCACTCCGGGAGGATAGCCTCCGGGAGCGCGTTAGGTTTTGGAGTTAACTACTGCTTCTTAGCAGCAGGAGCGGCCTTCTTGGTGGCACCAGCGGGACGGGCACCGGCGGGACCTTTGCCGGTCCAACCTTCGATGTCGTCTTTCGAAACTTCGAAAGTGACCATGAAGGGGGACTTCGAGAAATCCTTGGCGACTCCGGAGAAGGCAATGTCGCCGCCCGGATCCATCTTGCCCGGCAGCGGCTCTTCGAGTTTCAGGGTCGCGTCGGGCATGTCGCCGCCGATGGCGATGGTCAATTCTTTCGGGCGGGTTTCAGGAGTGGCCGAGACCAGCTTGCCCTTGAACTTGGTTACTTCGGGGCGTCCACTGGGCAGGCCGGCATCCTTCATTGCATCCCAATACATGGCGGAGCCGTCGCCAGTCAGACCTTCTTTGATTTCGTTCCAGAAGGCCAGCATGGGATTTTCTTTGGCTGCCGCCTGGCGCTTCTCTTCTTCGGCTTTCGCGATATCAACCGTGCTCAGGACTTTGAAGTCGCCGGCCGGCATAGCGGAGGCCTTCGCTGACATCTTCAATTGGTCCAAGCCCATCGCGGAACCGTGATAGGTGTTGTAGGCCTTGCCGAGGAATCCATCGATCGACTTGCGAGTGTTGGCGTCCAGAGCACCGGGGCCGTCGTAGCTGGCGGCGCGAGCATACTCGAAGAGGGCGAGCTGCATCTTCTCGGGATGCTCCTTCTGTTGACCGAGTAAAACGCCGGCCAACATATAGGATGCCTGCGCGTTGGTGGGATCGGCTTGCAGGGTCTTGATCAATTCCGCTTCGCCCTTGCCCGGATCCTTTTCGGTGACAGCGATGTAACCGAGGGTGAACTGGGCGAAGTTGACCATGGTCGGCTTGGTCTTAGCCCAGGCGTCGTCGGCTACGCCTTGCGGTTTCTTGTCGGCGCCATAGATCGCATCGGGGTTGGCGAGAAGGGCGCGGGCAACTTTTTCAGCGGTGTCCAGGTCGGCCTTGTTCTGGGCGGACAGCGGGGCGTTGGGCTGCTGCCGGCATCAGGGCGCGAACGAATCCCAGGATCTCTTGAACGGAGGCGGCGTCGTTGGGATCGGTCTTGAGAATTTCGGTGGCGGTATCGAAGGCAGCGCGATGATTATTCATCTGCTGGTAGGTGATCAAGTAGATCTTCAGGCGCTGGTCAGCGTACTCGCTGCTGGGATACGCGCTCTTCCATTTGTCCAGGTTCTGGAGGCGCGCGGCCGGGGTCGCGTCGGGTTTGATGATCTCGCTATAGAGATCGTACTCGGCGCGATCCTTCCAATTCTTCTCTGCTTTGGCAGGCGCTTGTGCCTGAAGACCCACTGCTAAGGTGGCTATTGCGACTAAGGAAATGATTGTTTTTTTCATCGTTACTGCGCTCCGCCTGCGATCTGATTAGGTGACTCGCCCTTTCATTTCTTGGATTCGCACTCTGCGAAGTATAACCGAACCTGCGCTCGACCCGCAAGCACCCTTAGCGGCTGCCAGGTTCGGGAATCCCTAGTCGAATCCCATACTTCCCAGCCTACACCCAAAATAGACTGGAGTGACTCACTCCGTTAGACGCCGGTACTGGCATTACAGTTTCCCCGTGGCTTTCCTTGGGCCGGTCGGGGCGGCTATGCTGTCCCTTACATGACCGCCCCCGCGCGATGGATCGATCTGGCCGTGATCGTCGCTTATTTGGCTGGGATCACTTGGTTCGGCGCGCAGTTTCGTTCCTCGCAGCACACTTTGCGGGATTACTTTCTGGGCGGCAAAACGGCGCCGTGGTGGGCGATCGCGTTGTCGATTGTTTCGGCGGAGACTAGTACTTTAACGGTGATCGGTACGCCTCCGTTAGCCTTTGGGGGAAACTTTGCGTTCCTGCATGAGGCCGCGTTCGATGTCCGCCTGCAGTGCACTCAGCGCCTCAGGATCGACTACGCGATCCACTTCGATATGCTGGAAGGATTCGAGACGCGGCTTCTTGAGCGCGGATTCGTGACCTCGTTCGTGCAGGCCCAAGACCTTGCCCCGGGCGTCGCGCGACACATCGAATATCGGGTGCACCAGGAAATGCAGCGTGAGCGCGCGTTGCGCCAGGGCCATGCCGATCGAGTCCACCAGGAACGGCATGTCGTCGTTGACCATTTCGATGACGGTGTGCGGCGACAAATAGCCGTGCTCACGCAGCGTGGTTGGGGCTCTTATCTGTAATAGCGTTGTGCGGTTCACGGATCACGAAGAAATCGCTGACGGTTATCTGGTTGAAAAAGGCTCAGGCCATAGAGCGCTGATTTTTTTCGCAGCAGGACCAGGTCGTCTTTCAGGGAGAAATCCATGACGACGTAGGAGATGTCGGTATTGATATTGGCTGCGAGTACATACCCGTCGCCCAGTGCGGGAGGAATTAATATTTCCCCGGCGACGACAGGGATCTTCAATAATTTACTGAAGCCTTTGAGCCAGCTTCGGAAATCGGTTAACTGATGGACATCCTGATCATAGGACAATCGTTTAAAAAAAGGTCATGTATCAGCCGGTCCTGTAAACAATTTAATAAAAATTTATCATATTCCAAGCGCTCTTTTCCAGGGATTTAGGTCTGAGCAAGGGTGCGGTTTGCTAACGTAAAATAGTACGCGAAAGGCATACGGGATGCAATGCTTCGATTTTTTGGACATACACGGACGTGGGTGTGATGAAATGCCTGCGGGGGAGGATGAAATTTCGTGGCGCGGCGCCTGTGGTTTATTTCAGCATGCCTTTGATCTCCTGGAGCTTGAGCAGGGCCTCTACGGGCGTCAGGCGATTGATATCCGTCGCCTCGAGCAGTTTTCGCATATCCTTAAACGTTTCCGTATGTGCGTCGAAGATAGAGAGCTGGAGCCCTGGGGATCGGGGGAGTGGCCAGTTGTTTTATCCGGTCGCCGATATCACCTACCTGCTTCTCTTCCAGCTGGTGGAGGATTTCGCCGGCCCGCAGGAGAGAGGGGGGCATGCCGGCCATTTTAGCGACGTGTATG
>CAVVZG010000031.1:0-75609 GCA_963752205.1 Bryobacterales bacterium
AGGCGCTTGTTCTTTCCCCAGCGCCCGCGCGGCGTGCAACGGCCAGTATGGATCGCGCAGGAATTCGCGCGCCAGAGAAATCACATCCGCTTGGCCTGACGCAACGATCTGCTCGCCCTGCTGCGGATCGGTGATCATGCCGACCGCGCCGGTCAGGATTCCGGTCTCCTTGCGAACTCGTTCCGAGAATGGCACCTGATACCCGGGGCCGACCTGAATCTTGGCGTCAGGCGCCAGACCGCCGGAGGAGCAATCGATTAAGTCCACGCCACGTGTACGAAGCTCCGCGGCAAGTTTAACGGAGTCTTCGATGGTCCAGCCGCCCTCTTTCCAGTCCGTCGCCGAAATGCGCAGCCACAGCGGGAGACGCTCCGGCCACACCGCGCGCACCGCCGCCACTATTTCCAATAGGAACCGGATTCGATTTTCAAACGAGCCGCCGTATTCATCGGGGCGCCGGTTGGAGAGTGGCGACATGAACTCGTTCGCCAGATAGCCATGCGCGCCGTGGATCTCCAGCACCTCGAAACCCGCCGTCAACGCCCGCCGCGCCGCCTGCCGTGAATGCTTTCACCGCCGCGTCGATACCTGCTTTCGTTAACGCCTCAGGGACCGGTTCGCCTTCGCGAAATGCCAGGGCGCTGGGAGCCTCGGTCACCCACCCGCCGGCGTCCAGCGGAATGGGAGCGCCATTGTTTTCCCACGGCGCGTAGCAACTCCCTTTGCGCCCCGCGTGCGCGATCTGGATTCCCGGCACCGCGCCATGCTGTTTGACGAAGGCCGCGATGCGGGACAGCATCTCGATGTGTTGGTCATGGTAGATACCGAGGTCGCCCGGCGTGATACGTCCGCGGGCGGTCACGGCCGTCGCTTCCGCCATCACCAAGCCCGCGCCGCCTACCGCCCGGCTGCCGAGGTGGACCAGATGCCAGTCCGTGGCAAAGCCGTCGTCGCAGGAATACTGGCACATAGGCGAAACGGCGATGCGGTTCCGCAGCGTTATGTCACGAATTTTCAAAGGGGTAAACAGGTTCACAAGGTTAGGATGTCGCGTAGCCACGGGGAGAATCAACTCCGGCCGTACATTTATAAAACTTAATCTCGCTACGCGCAACCATTTTCCCGTGCAAACCATCCTCTTCTACGAGGAAGTGGAGCCTCGTAAAATATGAAAACCTTCGCAAGCATCGGAATCTTGTTCGGCATGACGGTGATGGCGGTTGCCGATCCGCAGACCACCGCGTCTAAACCACCGGCAACCCTTCAGTTGAATACCGAGTTCCTCAACGACCTGATGCGCAGTGCGATGATTTTCAACGGCATGGTGCAGAATTTGAATCTTAACAAGACGCTCCACGACTCCGGCGTGACGCCGGACAACACGAAACGTACGGCCGCCGTGCTGGGTGCGGGCGCGGGCGTGGGTTTGGCCGTTGGCGGGATGACGGGCAGCCAGAAGGGCGCCATGATCGGCGCGGTGGCGGGCAGCGCGGGCGCGTACGTGATTGATCAGATCGTGCAGCACCAGCAGGCCGCCAAGGCCCGGCTGGCGAATCAGGACAGCCAGCAATACCAATACAATGACCGCGAGCCCCAGCACTTCAAGGAACGCCCGGCGCAACAGCAGTAAGCGCCGTGGTATCCTGATTACGTTATGTCCATTCCGAACGTAAAACGGTACCGCATCACCAGTCCAGACGGTACGATGTCCGCCAGCCTGATGGCAGTGCTGCCCAAGGACATTGACGTGAATAAGTATCTGTCGGAAGCCGCGCAGCGGTTCGACTGGAAAGCCTACCAGGAAGCGCAAGCGAAGCAGTTCAAAGTCCGCGTCGGTCAGCAGAAGCAGAAGAAAGCGAAGTAGTTTCGCATCTCTTTGCTACGGCAGACGGGCCCGCAGCGCACGCAGGCCGCGGATGCCTTCGGCGGCTACATCCGGATCGGCATCCCTGGATAGCGCGTCCAATGAAGGCTCACTATCCCTGTCACCGGACCGCGCCAGTACGATGCTCAACTGGATTTTCTCGTCTTTAGTCGCCGTTCCCAGCATGCCGTAAATGACTTGGCGGATGGGCTGCTCGCGGGCCAGTTCGATGAGGAACGCGACCGCAACTTCACGCCAGGCTCGCTGATTTACGGAATTCAGCAGGTATTGCAGCGGTCCGTAACGGTCGGTTTTCAACTCACCCAGCAGCACCAACGCAAAGGCCGCGGATAGCCGGGGATTCATCCCATGCTCTTCGTTGAACGCCGCGTTCAAAGCGGCGCGATCCATGGGATTCTTTAAGCGTCCCAACCCTTCCTCGGCTGCGGCGCGCACTAAGTCGTCTTTGTCGTGCAGATTCTCCAGGAAGAGCGCATGGTCCGCCGTATCTGCCAGCATAGCCAGCGCTTCGAGCGCCGCCCGCTTCACCTTGACCGTTCGGGCATGGGCCAGGGCATCGCGCACCTGCGGAGCGGCGTCCTGGTTGCGCAGCAGTCCGGTAGTTTCGAGCGCCTGTACTTGAATTTTCTCCTGCAAATCGCGCAAAAGGAAACTGATACGCGGCGCGGCCGCCGGGTCGCCAATCTTCTGGATGGCAACCAGCGACTCATACATCAGCTTGTCGTCTTTCGAGCGCAGCGCCTCGATCAAATCCGGTATGGCCGCGCGGCCACGTAGCACGCCCACGGCCCGCGCCGCATTGGCCCGCGCGTCGAGACTCGCCGCGCCGCGCGCGAGTTTCCCCAGCGCCGTAATCACATCGGGGCGCACCTGAATGAAGGGATCGATCACCTGGTCGTTGGTATCCGTAAACTTGCCCTTCACAGAGGCACCGGCGCGAGAGAGCGTGCCGCTCAATCCAGTCTTGACGTAGCCAGGAAGGTAGACGTTCACCAAACCGTCGGTGGCGCGGATCTGCACTTCGGAATCGTTGTCGGCCGCGGCACGCACCAAGCCGTCCAATGTTTTTGGGCCGCCTATTTCAATCAGGGCCTTGACCGCTTCAACGCGCACACCCACGTCGGCATCCGCCAGGTAGGGGGTCACTCGAGGAATGGCTTCTTCGCCCTGCTTGCCCATGTCACGCACGGCGCGCGTGCGCTGTTTGGGATCTGAATCCTGCGCTTGCAGAAGCGTGAAGAGAGTCGCGAACGAAAAAAGAATGGCTAGTTTCACCGCACAAACTCGACCTGAACGCGGTGCGGGATCAACCCAGCCTCGTATCCCATGTCGAGCAGTTTCTGCGCGGCCTTGGGCACGATGTCCCCGCAATCCACGGTGTAGTGGTTAACGTACATGCCCACGAATTTCTCCGCTAGTGCGGGGTCCATGTCGCGGGCAAACTGGAGCGCGTAATTCAGAGCTTCTTCGCGATGATCGAGCGCGTATTGAATGCTGTCGCGCATCAAGCGGCAGCACTCGCTGGACATTTCGGGAGTCAGATCGCGGCGCAGCGCGTTCGCGCCCAGCGGCAACGGCAGATCGTAAGTGTCCTTGAACCAGCGGCCTAGATCGATGACGTTGTGGAAGCCGGCCTTCGCGTAGGTCAACTGTGCTTCGTGAATAATCAAGCCGGCGTCGGCCTTGCGCTCCGTCACTGCGTCGAGAATTTTATCGAAGGGCGTGTCGACAGCTTCAAAGTCAGGCTCAATCAGTCGCAGCGCCAAATAAGAAGTGGTGAGGCGCCCCGGAATCGCGATGCGCTTGCCCTTGAGTTCTTCGAGTCCCATGGGATGTGAGGACACCACCATGGGCCCATAACCATCGCCAATGCTGGATCCGGCAGCCATCAGCCTGTACTTGTCGGCGACGTAGGGATAGGCGTGATAGGAGATCGCCGTCAACTCATATTCACCCACGCGGGCCTTCTGATTCAGGGTCTGAATATCGTCGAGAACATGGCGGAACTGCAGCAGATTCGAGCGAATTTTACGCGTCGCCAATGCATAAAACATATAGGCGTCATCGGAATCAGGGCTGTGGGCACAAACGATTTCAACAGGGAGCGACATTCGTTGGGGTGAACTTAGATGATAGCAGGTGGGGACTCGGACTCGCAGCTATAACGCAGCGAGTTCCACGCATACCACTGACAAAGCTTGTTCTAGCGCGCGCAGCGCTTCCGGGGCTTCAACCAACTGTTGAGCGCGCCCCATCTGTTCCAGGCGGAAGGCGGCAGCGACGGCGGCCGAGGCTCCGAAGTTGCCTACCGAGCCTTTGAGCGAATGTGCGGCGTTCTCCAATTTAGCGGCGTCTTCGCCCGCGAGGGCTTGATGGATATCGAGCAGCGCGCGTGGACATTCGTCCAAGAACAGGACCGCGATCTCGCGCAACAATTCCAGATCGCCGCCCACGCGGGACAATGCCAATTGGCGGTCGAGCGAGGGTCTCGGGCAGGGAAGAACTCATCTTCGAATATTATCGGCTCATTGACGGTTATACATAAACCATCGCGCCGCGAGCGAACTGGATTTGGGGCTGTCTCCAGTCCCCTATGATATTCTGGTCCGAGAGCCACCCTAGCTCAGTTGGTAGAGCGGCTGATTCGTAATCAGCAGGTCGCCGGTTCGATCCCGGCGGGTGGCTCCAGTAACCTTTCCGTCTCCAAAGAGTTAGGGCGATTCGCCTGATTTGCAGAACTCCAACTCTCCGAATGACGTATGCCGCTCCGCAGTGCTTGGGTCCATAGCCGTGGATGCTAGGGGCGGGAGCGCCCATTCAGACGAACAGGCGGCTCCCTAGGCTTGAAAGAGGAGTCACCCCTTAGCCCTGGCAGCAGATCCTATCAAATAATACTTAGGAAGGATAGGGCGGTGGGATTAGCGTCCCGCTTTATCCCAGGGGATCAACGCACGGCTCCAGTCACCCGCTCTATTTACTGCAACCCTTTTTCGTTTCTTCAAATCCGTCAAACAACCGTCCGGCATTAGCGCCGGCCAGCGTCTCCATGCGGTGCGGCTGGCCCTTCTCTACGGTATAGCGGGCGACGGTCCCCTTGGCGCTCAGCCATTCCGCTTCCTTCTTCATCTCCGAGTGCCACATATAGGGGTCATTCTCGCCCACGTACATGAAGACGCACATCTTCGAAATCGCCTGAAGCTTGGTAGGGCTCGGCTCCCACATATATCCCGGAAAGGCGGTGACGGACAAGAAGTATTGCGGATTCGCGGCCGCGACATGGAAGGCGGCAATCCCGCCGTTGGATGGTCCGGCAATATGGAACTTGCCGTCCTGGATTTTGTAATCCGCCAGGATCAGCTTGAGAAACTCCGGGAAGATGCGAGCCCCGTCCTCGAAGAACAACTCATCGTTGGGGGCGGCGGGCGCGACCACGATGTAGCCGCGTTTTTCGGCCTCCGCGCGGAGGTTACGGTCCAGAATATTGTCCACCGTGTTCATGGTTTGCGGACCTCCGCCGAAAGCGAGAATCGCCGGATAGGCCTTCGCTGGGTCGTATCCGCTGGGAAGAACTACTTTATAGCGGACCGTGACGCCGCCCACCTTCTTGGTCTTCTCCAACAACTCCGCCCAGACCGGCTGGGCTGCGCACATCGCGATCAGAACGGCCGCGGCAAACAGCGGCATCCACTTCGACTTTGCTTGCTTCATGTTGGAAGGCTCCTTTTTTTGTGCCGGCAACAGTGATTTTATCCAACATTCGATGGTGAACGGTGGACTATACAGATGGCTGCGCTCCAAGCTGTATGGCAGACAGGGCGTCCAACACCGTTTGTACCGCGGCGGTTTCGCCAATGGTGGAATTGACCATAAGGTGGAAGAAATGCCGCGCGGGAAACTGGATTCCAAAGTTCTGCCGGATGAAGTCGGCGCGGTCCTTATCCACGGTTTGGACCAGTTGCGTGGCTTCTTCCTCGCTTTTGCCGGTCTGCTGCAGGCGGCGCACTTTCTCTTCGAACGGCGCATAGATGAAGACATGGAAGGAATCGGGCTGGTCTCTTAGGTAGTACGCCGAGCCGCGGCCCACAATCACCGCATTACCTTGGGCGGCCACTCTTCTCACTACCTCTTCCGACACTCTTCGAATGTTTTCGGCGTCCGCCATTTTCATCTGCGGCGTAATCTGGCTTCCTTCGTAGCTACCGCGCAGGAACGCTTTAAAGATTCGGTAGTGCAGAGGATCCCGCCGCTCCTCGTGGCGCTCGACGTGGTGGCTCTCGCATTCCAAGCGGCGGGCCACTTCGTTGGTCAACGATTCGTCCCATAGCTTCCAGCCCAGCCGCTCCGCCACCTGTTGAGCGATCTCCGCCGCGCCACTCCCATATTCGCGATCGAACGTCAGCACTTTGATCATAGAGTTGTCTTTCTACTCTGCCACGACATGTCCACCCCCGCCTGGATCGTTTTTGCGAACGATAAATGCCAGCAGGAACATGATCCCAGCGGCGATCGCCAGCACCATGAAAGTATCAATATACGCCAAGGTTTGCGACTGCACCTGTAACGATCGATAGAGGCGCCCATAGGCCGCGGCCTGCGCATCCGGCGCACTCGCGCCCGCATGGAGGAGTTGGCGGCTGAGTCCGCTGAGCTGACTCCGGAAGGCAGGATCGAATCTGGTGGCATGCGAAGCGAGTACGGATTGGTGAAATTGCGCCCGCCGCGCCAGGATGGTGGTGACCATGGAAGTTCCCACGCTGCTGCCGATGTTGCGCATGAAATTCACCAGTCCGGACACGTTGTTGCCCTTCTCGGCCGGAACGCCGACGTAGGCGCTCAGATTGATGGGCACGAACAGGAAGCCCAAGCCGAACGCCTGGATCATGCGGAGCCGGCTGGCGGCCGCGAAGCTGATCTCCAAATCCAACCCTTTGGTGGAATAATACATGCCGAACGCGAGACAGATCCAGCCGAAGGCCATGATATATTTCGCGGGCATTTTGGTAGTGAGCTGGCCGACAATGGGCATCTCAACCAGGATGATCAAGCTGGCTCCCGAAAGAACCAGGCCGGCTGACTCCGCCGTGTATCCCATGAGCGTTTGCAGAAACTGCGGCATCATGACCAGGCTGGCGAACAACAGCATGCCCAGGAAGAACATCATCAGGTTCGCCACCGCGAAATTGAAGCTCTTGTACATGCGCACGTCGATGACAGGCGTTTTAGTGTGCAGCTCCCAGAAAACCAGGGAAACCAGGGAGATCGCACAAACTATCGCCAGCGTGAGGATGAACTGCGAACCGAACCAGTCGTCTTCCTGGCCTTTGTCGAGCAGAATCTGCAGCGCACCCACGCCCAGCGCGAGCAGCGCGATGCCGATGTAGTCTACGCGCACGCCGGCGTTTCTATTGCGCGCGATATACGGCGGGTCTTCGACCACGCGGAGCACTAAGAACAGGGTCGCGATCCCCACCGGCAGGTTGATATAGAAGATCCAGCGCCAGGAATAATTGTCGGTGAGCCAACCGCCGAGCGTCGGGCCAATCGTCGGCGCCATGATAGCGGTGATTCCGTAGAGAGCGAACGCCAAGCCGCGCTTCTCCGGCGGAAACGTGTCCGCCAGAATAGCCTGCGCCATCGGCTGTAGTCCGCCACCGCCCACGCCTTGGATCACGCGGAACAAGATCAGAAGCGGCAGGCTGGGAGCGATCCCGCACAGCAGCGAACTCAGGGTGAACAGGAAAATGCACAGCAAAAAGAAGCGCTTGCGCCCGAAGAGGTTCGCCAGCCATCCACTGATGGGAAGAATGATCGCGTTCGAAACCAGATACGAAGTCAGCACCCAGGTGCTTTCGTCGTTACTCGCGCCCAGGTCCCCGGCCAGATGCGGTAAGGCGACGTTGGCGATGCTGGTGTCGAGCACCTCCATGAACGCGGCCAGCGCCACCACCACCGCGATCAGCCAAGGGTTGAATTTTGGTTTCCAGATCTCTGGGGCGTCCGCCATGAGCGCTCCTATTGCAGGTAGACCTTAGGATCGACCGACATGCCGGGGCGCAGGCGGTGATCGTCATTCTGTCCGGGATCGAGATTGATGCGAACCGGAATGCGCTGCACCACTTTCACGTAATTCCCGGTGGCGTTTTCCGGGGGCAGCAGACTGAAGCGCGAACCGCTGGCCCCGCCCACCGCCTCCACTTTTCCGGTGTACTCCTTTCCGGACGCATCCACGCTGAAGCGGACGCGCTGGCCCGGATTCATCTTGTTCAACTGCGTTTCCTTGAAATTCGCCGTGACCCAGATGTCGTCGAGCGGAACCACCGCCATCAACTGCTCGCCGGGAGAGATGTTTTCTCCCAGTTCCACGGTTTTCTTGCCGACGATCCCGTTGACGGGCGCGACGATGGTGCAGTAGCTGAGATTCAGCTTGGCCTGATCGAGCAGAGCCTTTCTCTGCGCGACCTGCGCCACTGCGGATTTCGCGCGCGCTTCGCTGACGGCCACCTGTTTGGGCGCGGTCATGGCGGACTCAATCGATGCGTCCGCCTGTGGGATGCGCTGATTGGCTTGGTCGATCGCACTCTGCGCTACTGCGATGTTCTGTTCAGCTTCGCGAACCGCCGCGTGTCGCGAATCGAGGGTTGCCTGCGCGCTGGCGGCCTGCGCGACCGCCGTATCATACTGCTGGCGCGGAATCTCATTCTTGTCGACCAATAGTTTGTAACGCGCGACATCGTCGCTGGTTTTCTTTACGTTCGCCTCCGCATCGCGGACCAGAGCTTGCGCCGATTCTAGACGGTCGCGCGCCGCGGCCAACTGGCGCTGAGCACCCAACACAAATGCGGCCGCATCGGCGCGAGACGAGGTCGCGGTCTTCAACTGGCTGGCGGTGTTGGTGCTGGTGATCGGAATATCGATGCGCGAGCTTTCGAGCGCTGCTTCGGCGTCGCGCAGGTCTGCTTCCGCTTTGGCGACAGCGACCTCGTAGTCGCGCGGGTCGATGCGGACCAGCACGTCTCCGGCTTTTACAACCTGCTCGTCCTCCGCGTGGATTTCGATCACGTTGCCCGGTGATCCGAGCACTGATCGCGTTGATGTGGCCGTCGATCTGCGCGTCGTCGGTGCTTTCGTAAGTATTGAGGTAACGCCAAACGTAGTAGCCCGCGGTGACCAAAACCACCAGGATCAAAAGCAGCACCAGAATCCGGCCCATCCGGCGCTTTTTGGGGGGAGCATTTCTATCTTGCAACAGTTCGGCCACGGCTACTTCACCTCCATGAGTTTTTGGATTCCCTGCTCGGCGCCGCCCAAGGCCCGCGCCAAACTGACCTTGGCCAGGTTATGGGCATAGAGCGCGGAGATCAGGCTGTCATTGGCGCTCGCCACCGATTCCTGCGCTTGCACAACTTCGATGTTGTCGGTAACGCCCGCCGCGAAACGGTCGCGCGCCTGGGTGAGCGTTTGATTGGCGAGGTCGAGATTGTCTTGCGCCACCGCCACCTGGTCGGCCGCCGTGCGAATGTCCAGGAACGCCGCGCGTACCTGATAATCGATCTGGCCGGCCAGATCGGCAAGTTCATCCTGCCGCTGCTTCAAAGCGGCTTTGGCGCGGATCACATCTCCCGCGATGCGTCCGCCATTAAACAGATTGATCTTGGCGGACGCCACAAAGGTAAACGTGCCATGAGAATCGTTGAGCGCGGGCCCAACGTCGCCGTAATCGGCAGTGACTCCCGCAGTGGGATAACGCTGGCCGCGAGCGGATTGCACATCGTTTTCCGCCGCACGCACCCGCGCCTGGCCGCTCTGATAATCCGGCCGCTGCGCGATCGCCGCGACCAGGGCCTGCTCTTGCGTCATCGAAGTCAGCGGCGCGTACGGCGCGGTTTCCGAGAGATTGAATTCCTGGCCGTTGGGAAGTCCGATCACACGGCCAAGCGCGAGTTTGTCCTTATCAAACTGATTTCTTTGCGCCAGCAGGCGTTGTTGCTGTTGTTTCAACTCCACTTGGGAGCGCAGGACGTCGATGCCGGCCGCGGTTCCCGCTCGTTGCTGATCGGCGGTGCGATCGTAGAGCGCCTGCGCGGTTTCCACTTGCGAGCGAATGGCTTCCACGCGCGACGCGTCGGCGATGATCTGCAGATAAGCGCTGGCAGTGGCTTCGACCACCAGATCGCGCGCGTCCATCACCGAGAGCTGCGCGGCGCGCCGGCTCTCTCCAGCCGAGCGATAATCTTTGCGGGCGCTGTAATCGAAGGCGTTCCAGGACGCGTAGGCGCGCACATCCGTGTAATGAAACGGGCCGAGAATGGTGGGGATGGAGACGCCCGGGAAGGTGAAATTGAATCCTATGGTTTTGAGACTAGACTGCTCCACAGTCTCCCCGGCCTTCGCGTCGAGCTGCGGCAGCAGCGCGCTAAGCGCGTGGAGCCGCTGTCCGCGCGCGCTTTCGCTGGCCGAGTCGCTGACCAGTAGTCCCAGATTCGCCTTCAGGCCGCGATCGATCGCGTCGTGAAGCGTGAGAGCGAGCGGTGTCGACGATGCGGCACCCATCGGGACGCTGCCCTGGAACTGGCTCGTCTGGCTGAGCGCCGTGGAAGTGGTGAGAAGGAGCAGGACCAGGAATCCTTGTAAGAGTCGCATGCGCGTTTGTTTCCTCATCTCTGGTTGGTTCGGCCGCGGCGCGACGTGGCCTCGTGGTCGCGGAGGGCCGAAATCACAGATATAGCACCTTCGCACACTCGAGCGCGGGCCCGTAAACTCACCTGCGACTCGCCAGAAGGGGCGGGGGCTGGGCGATTGTCAATTTCGTTACTTTTTTTCCCAAGCAGGCTGGGCCGCGTCGGTTCCGGCGACGGAATAGAGGGCGCCGGGGGCATTGCGGGTCTTCTGAAACTCCTCCAGAGTTTCCCCGCGCATGGCGGCGTAGATGTGCAAATTGGAAACCCCCACCACCGCGCCCAATTTCTCGAGGACGAAGAAAATAGCGCCGTAGTGAATCAGAGCCCGCCAATCGCGGCGGCGCACCATGTCGCGCTCCACTTCGGTAAGCTGGCTTTCCGCGAAGGCGGTCTCGGGATCGGCGAGAAACTGCTTGCGATGCGCCGGCTCGATCATGCGGTGGAGGAATTTGTTGAGGCGGTACGCTTGCACGCTGTGGCTCAACGTAAACGGATAGGTCCCTGGCAGTTTTTCCACGCCCGCCAGTTGCCGTCCCACGTGACTGGTATAGGCCCGTTCCGTTTCGGGCATCGGCGCGGCGGCCTCGTTCTCATAAATCACCGTCGCTAACCCAGTCATGGTGGGCAGGTAGTAACTCTGATGGATCTTCTTGATATTCGCCGATAACGCTCCGCGCATAATCAGCCACATGATGACTTCACTGCCTTCCATACCGCCTTTTTCGGCGTACTCGGCATGGGTCAAATCCGCGAGCGTCTCTGGATCTTTTTCGATTAGTTCCAGGAACTGCATGTCCCAAGCAGTGTTGTTGAACCCGGCCCTTTCGCCGTGCACCTGATGAGAAAGGCCGCCGGTTCCCAGGATCACTACCGAAAGATCTTCCGGATAACTCTCAATCGCTTTACGTAGTGACTGGCCCAGCTTATAACAGCGCCGCGCGGAAGGAATCGGGAACAGCAGCACGCCCACCTGCAGGGGAACGATGGCTCCGGGCCATTGCGGCTCGTGCGGCCACAGCATGGATAGCGGCGAAAAGCATCCGTGGTCCAATGCGCGATCTTGAAAGAAGGATAGATCGAATTCGTCGGCCACCAGCGCCGCGCCTACATGATGCGCCAAGCCGGCGTGGCCCTGGATGGGAGGCAGCGCGCGTGGGCCACCGCCTTCGTCGGCTACCGCGTACGAGTTGCCGATGCCGAGCGCGAAGTGTGAATAGTGATCGAAGAAAAACGAAGTGACGTGGTCGTTATGAATAACGAACAGGACGTCGGGCTTTTTCTCCGCGAGCCAGCGCCGCAAGGGCTCAAACGCTTCGAAGACGGGCGCCCATGCGGGATCGTCCTGCTTTTGCCGGTCAAGCGCAAAGCCGATGGTGGGGGAATGCGAGCAGCCGATCGCTCCCAGAATTTTCGCCATGAACTTCCTCCTCGCAGCACAAGTTTACTTCGCCAAGGCTGGCAGCGTAGTGAAGGTGTGCGCGACGGGGATGCGGATGCCGAGCGCGCCGATCTGCGCGCCCGCGGGAGCGTCAAACTCAATGGTGCCGCGGATGCCGGCAGCGGACGGATATTTGTCGACCGCAAGCGTGAACGCCAAATGCCCATTTGCGGCCAGAGATATGGTGTCGGTAGCGATTTGCGTTCCCGCGTCGTTGCGCACCACTACCGGGATGTTTACGCCTTGCGCGGATACGCTGTTGATCGCGACACCGGTCGCCGTCTGGCTGGTGTTGTCGAAGGCCAATAAGTAAGCGCCGGCGTTGCGGCTTTCAAGCGGCACCACTGCCTCCTGGCCATTGGGATTGTAGCGGAAGATCACGAAGCCTCCGACGTGTCCATTGGTGGTGAGCTGCGCCGAGCCTATTGTTGGCGCGGGATCGGAAAGCGGCGCGGCACTTTGCACGATCAACGACGCGCCGGCAGCGATGACTTGATTGACCGAGGGAGCCGTCGTAGTGGTCCCACTGCCGGATTGCGGGAACCCCAGGGGCAGTGACAGAGCTGCGCCACTATCGGCGAAGAAACTCAAGTTGGCTTGCGCCGCGGTTGTGCCCGTGTTCACCAGTACAAACGTAGTCTGCCAGCCGTTGCCGGTCGCGATGTGCGCGATGGAGCCTCCGCCGGTGCCCACGTTGGCCAGAGCCGGAATAGTGGTGAGGGTAGTCGTGGTTCCCAAAGGAGTGGTGCGGATGCCCAGCACGCTGATCTGTCCTCCAGCCGGTGTGTCGAACTCGATGGTGCCGCGTTTGCCAGTTGTCACGGGATAGAGCGTCGACAGCACAAACGAGTAATGGCCGTTGCCAGCAAGGAAAATGGTGGCTCCGGGCGTACCGATCATGGTTCCCGTGTCGTCGCGGATCACGATTGGAATAACGGCCGGCTGCGAGGAAACATTCTCAACGGCCACGCCGAGCACCACGCCTGCTGTGTTGTCGAAAGCTAGCAAATAAGAACTGGCGTTGCGGGTTTCCAAAGGCACGACGGCCTCCTGCGCTCCCGGAATCAGATGGAAGATGGCGAAGCCGTCGACGGCGCCGGTAGCGGCGAGTTGCGCCGAACCCACCAGGACCGGCGGAGTCTGCGGACCCGCCGTGGTAATCACGAACGACGCATTGGCGGCGACCGTCTGGTCGAGCGACGACGCGAGAATCGGCGCGGCTGCCGGCGATTGTGGAAACACCAGGGGCAGCGTGAGCGCACCGCTCGGGTCACCGAATAAACTTAAGCGCGCGGTCGCCGAGGACGCGCTCTTATCGACCAACGTGAAGGTTGTCGTCCAGTTCTCCTCCGCCGCCATATGCGGCATGGAGCCGATGAAGCTCAGGCCGGGGAGCGCGAAGGCCTGCTGCTGAATGGCAAACGCAACGCCTCCGATGGTCAGATTCGCCACGCGAGCCGCGCCTGCATTCGGCAGCACCTGAAAAATGAAACTCCCGTTGCCGGTGCCGCTGCCCGTGGAGGCGATCACCCAAGCGGGCGCGCCGCTGGCGGTCCACGGGCAGCTTAGGGGAGCGGTAACCGCAATGGTTCCGTTTCCGCCCGCCGCGGGGAATGCCTCGCCTCCATCGCCGAGCGAATAGGTGCAGTTGGCAGGCGACAGTGTGAAGTTCAAAGCCACCAACGCCGTGGTGGATTGGTTCCAGGTCACGCGGACACTCCACACACCCGGGAACGAAGCGGCGGAGGTTCCGTTGATGTTCATAGCCTGTGAAAGACAACCGCTGGCTGCTGCGATGGTGGTGGAGGCGTTAGAGTAAACGACGCTATCCGGGCGTATAAATTGAATTTGCGCGGTGTCTCCCACATTCGCTCCGCTGTACTGAAAAAAAATGTACACCTGCGCCGATTGCGTGGTGAAGCTGGAAACCGACGGCGGCGGAACGCAGACCCCGTTCACGATGCCGCTGCCGGTAGACGTGACCTGGTTGCTCACCGTGACCTGCGGTGGGGGTGGTGAGGTAGTGCCACCGAGAGAATAGCCGATGACGTCGAGGACCAGGATCTCGGCCGTTGGTGAAATGTTGACATTCGCGATTCCCGCGCAGACCGTCCCCTGCACCAGTTCCGGGCTGCAACTCGGCACCCAATCGCCGGCGTCATAGCCGTCGCTAATGTTGTAGTATTGCTGCAACATATGAACGCCGTCGATTGAAAAGCACGCATTCCCGGCGTTGGCGGTGCTGCACGAACTGTTGTTGCCGGGTGCGAAGCTGCGCATGCCGTTGCTCTGATAGCGGTACAAGTCCGGCGCGGCGATACGGTTCGCGCCGCAGGTGCCGAAGGCGCACGACGCCGTGCCGATAATTTCGTCGGTCTCATGCTGGACAGTGGTAAAGAAATCGAATTGCGAGGGTCCGATCGATCCGTTGCGAAAATAGTAATTTCCCGCGGATTGGATGTCGGCGCTCATGGTGATAATGCCGTCGTAGCAGCCGGCCGTGCCGCCGGTACAGTTGCCGCCAGTGGAGGTCACCCCGCCGGAAGGCGTGAATCCCAGCGCCCGCATGCCGGGCAGCGTGAGAAGAACGCTATAAGCGGCGTTGATGGGATTGGTGGCGGGGACGCTGTCATTGAACGCAGTGGTATCGTTCGCGCTGCTGAGACCGCTCTGCAGCGCGCTGCGGAACGCGCTATAGGTGACCTCGTTAAACAAAAAATTGCTCTGGCCCGCGTCGTTGCTGCCGATATTGCCAAATGTAATATAAATACTGGCACTCACATTCGTAAATGTGCCGGCATAAATCCCTGCAATCGTGGTATTCAGGGTGTTACAAACTCCCGCGACGGCGGTAACGCTGGGATCGCAGGTATAAGTGATCCCGCTGGGAGCCGCGGCTCCGCTCGGCGTGGGCGGAAGGCCGGCGAGCGAGATCACGTGGCTCTCGCGCACAGCATGCTGGTTCTGACCCGCAATGGCCGCCCCCGCGGACGCCATCCTCACTTCGGTTGTCTGGGCACTGACGAAGGGGACGCAAATGAGTAGGAATGTGGTTATCCAGGCAATCATCAAACACCACCAAGCGGAACCTCAGAATATCCGCTCTTCTAATATTTTGCAATCAGCGATTCTCATTATTCGAACGCGGATAGAGGGCCCAAACACCTGAGCTAGGGTCCGGTTACACTGAGAGAATCCTGAAGGGTGCCAAACCTTGATATAGGAGGCTGTATGGAAGCGATCATTTCAGATCTGTTGAACCGTTTCGAGAAGGGAGCGCTCTCGCGGCGGGGATTGATTCAGGGGCTGGCGATGCTGACGGCGGCAGGCGCCCAAGCCCAAGACACGGCGATCAAGCCCGTCAAGATCGATCATGTGAGCATTCAGGTGACCGACCTGCCGCGGTCGATTGCCTTTTACCAGAAGATATTTGGATTTACCGTCGTGAGCGAGGACAAGCCCAACGAAATCGTGCGGCTGGGCGCGGCCGGGAAGGTGTTGGTGTCGCTGCACCATAAGAGTCCCACGGGCCTGGTGGATCACTATGCGATCGGCGTTGAGAAGTTCAATAAGGAAGCTGTGACGCGCGAATTGAAGGAGCGCGGAGCGACTCCGGAAGAGAATCTGGATGCCGGATTTCACATCAAAGATCCCGAAGGAATGCGGGTTCAGATTGTCGGGCCAGCTTAACTCGTTAGTGGTTCAAAATCGGAATACTTTTCGACGCCGGCGGGGCGGGGATGCTTTGCAGGAACGCGTAGATGTCGGCGAGTTCCTGGTCCTTCACCACTTTGCTGGTGTACGGCGGCATTTCGCCCTTGGGGTTACGCACGTAGCGGCTGAATGCCGCGAAGGGAATCGGGTTCGGCGCCAGGCGCGCTCCGGCTCCCCCTTTCGCGTCGTGATCGTGGCACTGATAGCAACCATAGGCGTCGAAGATTTTCTTGCCGTTGGCGGCGTTGCCCGCGGGAGTTTGCGCTTCCAACACGCAGGCCATCGCGAGAAATATGAAGTAGCGCATGTTGGCCTCTAACGCGGTTGCGTGACGACGTCCACCAGGGCCGGTCCGCCGCTACGTTCCACCGCGTCGAGCGCGCGACGGATTGCCGGACCAAGATCCTTGGCTTCGGTGATAGGGCCTTCGCCATACACGCCCAGGCCGCGGACCATAGTGGCGAAATCGATGTTGGGATCTGTGATGGTAGTGCCGATGCCGGCGTTCTCGATGCCACGCTGGTGACGGTTAGCCATGCGCTGGACGTGCATCACTTCCTGGTGATACGCGCGATTGTTGTGCATCACACTGAGCAAAGGGATACGGTGATGGGCCGCGGTCCACAAGGCCCCGGGAGCGTACATGAGATCGCCGTCAGTCTGGATCGCCACGGATAGCCGTCCATGCTTGCGGTTGGCAAGGGCTCCGCCGACGGAGCCCGGCGCGGTGTAGCCGACACCTGCCGCGCCGCCGCCGCCGGCAGTACGATAAATCTTGTCGACGTTCCACAGACGCGAAGCGCCTCCGCCGACCAACGACCAATCTTTCGCGCGGATCACTTCGTACAGCTCAGCTTGTAGGCGGGCGAGGCTGATGGGGCTCGAATCCCATCCATACGTGGCTTCGTCCCGCGCGCGCTGCATGCCTTGTTCGTGCGCCGCCGCCAACTTCTTGCCGCGGTCTTCGAAGGCGCGCTTGCGATCGGCCGTGAGCAGGCGTTTGCAGGCTTCGATCAGGTAGGGAAGCGTGGCCTCCGCGTCGGCCACGATAGAGATCTCGGTTTCCGGGTAGCGCTGGAAATATTGGTAATTGCTCTTCATGCCCAGTTCGAGGGCGGAGATGCTGACTACCTTAGTGGTCGGCTTGATGAACGTTTGCGTGGAGCGATGCAACTGATCGCGTACGGTGTTGACGGTTCCCCACAAGTCCGGCACTTCGAGGCCGACAATGAGGTCCGCATTGGCGATCAGCGCTCGGCCACCGGCCTGGCTGAGCGGATGATGGTTGGGAAACTTTCCGCCCACAACGGGAGCTTGCAGCGTTTCGGCGAGTTCGACCAGCAACGCTTGGCCCGCTTCGGTGCGCACACAGCGGTCGGCGAAAATGACGGGATTTTCGGCATCGACCAGCAGCTTCGCCACCGCAGCCACGGAAGCGGAATCGCCGGCGGGCGGGCCAGACGCCGTGTATTTCGGGATGTGCAATTTTAGATTCGCTTCGACCGGCGTCTCTTGCAGATCGCTATCGGCGACCAGGATCACCGGTCCCATGGGCGGGGTGACGGCCAACTTGTAAGCGCGCACGGCGGATTCGGCGAAGTGCGGCAGCGAGATCGGCAGATCGTCCCACTTGGAATAATCGCGCACCATGGCGACGGCGTCCTGGGCGCTGTGATACCACTCGATCAGCGGCCGGCGCGCGGTGGCGTCAATCGTGTTGCCCAAAATAATAAACGCGGGCGAGCGTCCCGCGTAGGCGTTATAAATCGCCATCGCGGCATGCTGCAGCCCGACGGTACTGTGCGCCATCACCGCCAATGGCTTGCCGTCGATCTTGGCATAGCCGTCGGCCATCGCAACCGACTGTTCTTCGTGGCAGCAAGTGATCAGCTCCGGCGCTTTGTTGCCGCCGTAATTGATGATGGACTCGTGCAGCGCGCGGAAACTCGATCCCGGGTTGGCGCAGATATATTCGAAGCCGAGCGACTTCAGCACATCGACCATGAAGTCCGAACCTGGGCGGTCTGCGGTTAAGACTTCGACGTCTGTCGCGACGGGTTCTGTTTCTTTAGCCAGCGCCGTGGCGGACGGCACGGCCACATTGCGGCGGGTTTCGGGAGCTTGCGCTTTCGCGGGGGACTGGGTCACCAGCGCCGCCGCGCCTGCAGCGGCGCCCTTCAAAAAGCCGCGCCGCCCCGAGGGATTCTTCGACTTCGCCATGCTAACCGCCCCCTCCCACTTGCAGATACTTGCTGTGAACGATGGTCTTCGGGTCTGCATCCTTTCCCACCACCACACCATAGAACGGGTTCATCATTTCTTCCCACGTCATGGTGCCGTAGTACACGGTCTTGTTGGGATTGGGATTGAACTTATTGTTCACCGAGTTGTCGAAATGCGCGTCGACGTGGAGGACGGTTCCCTTCGGGACCTTGATCGACGTGTTGTAGCCGAGTTGCCAGTTGAAGTCGTAATGCGGGACGCTCAAGATGGTCTTTTTGGTTCCGTCCGGATATTCCAGAATGTACGTCATGTCCTTGCCACGGAAATGCATGTGCGGCATCAAGTACACCAGTTCGGCATCCTGCAGGAACGTGACTTCAGCAGGTGGACTCAGCCAGTTGGGATCGTTCGGTGGAATCGCGAAGCGCTTGGCGTCAGTGGGCGAAGTCGTTAGGAACGAAACATAGCGGCGCTCCGGCGCCCTGTCGAGAACCGTGAAGCCCACCTTCACGTGATCGGTCACGGCGGTTCCATTGGGCGTGTAGTGCAAGTTGAAAGTGATATCCGATCCGGCGGGGATCAGCTTGGCGGCGTTGATGGCGCGATAGTCGGCGGCGAAGTTGCCGGGAAGGTAGCAATCCTCAGCGCCTCCCGGAGGCTGTGAGCCTCCACTTTGCCCCAAGCCGCGCGGGCCTCCGGCGACGGGACTGCCGTCGTTACTGCGCGGCGTACCACCGCCCAGGAAGGTCGGACCCTTTTCAGGACGCGCGGAGCCTTCTTCGTCGCGCTCCTTGTCGGCCCAGTAGGCGACGCCATATTTGTAGTTCGGGTTGTGCGGTAAATAGCCGATGCAGATGTGATGCGTGACCGCGGGGAACTCGGGCTTGATCTGCACCGAGGTCACCCAAGTGTCCTTAGTGAAACCCGTCGGCATGATCACCGTGATCCATTCGACCACATTGTTTTTTGGACGGGCAGGCACATCGGTGACCGGCCCATCGACAATGATGTCCGGTTTGATGGCCCAGCCTTCCGGCCACACAACGGCCACGGGGGCGTCCTTCGCGTCACCCTCGGGTGCGCCGGCATCCGCCCACTGCGCGATGGTATCGATCTCGTTCTGTTTGAGCGAACGGTCGTTCAGATACGGGCCATGCTGGGGATCGGCAAACCAGGGCGGCATCTTGCGCGCGAGCACCGCGGCCTTCATCGCCTTCGCCCACGGGCGAACGTTTTGATAGGTGAGAAACGACATCGGCGCGACTTGCCCGGGTCGATGGCAGGTCTGGCAATTTCTCTGCAGAATCGGCTCGACGTCTTTGTGAAATGTGACCGGCGCATCGGCGGCGAGAGCTGCGGAAGCCATGGTCAATGCGAATAAGGCAAGCAGGCGCATACTATTTTGCTCCTCCTGACGCCACCTTGGCGCGGTCCGGATGCAGCGTCACTTTTTGCACCCGCCAGTTGTTCATGTCGGCGATGAAGAGAGTGTTTTCCGCGGGGCACGCCATGCCGTGGATCCAGCTGAACTGGCCGACGTCGTGGCCGGATTCGCCGAACATGCCTAGAATCTTGCCATCGAGCGAAAGCTTGTAAACACGGCCCGGTTCGTTGTCGGAAGTGTAGAGATACTGCGTGGGGCCTTGCGTGATGCAAATGGTCCAGGGTGCGGTTTCGTCGGGCGGATTGGCCGGCGCGTTGCCCAGCACGGGATGCCGCGACTTGTCGTACTTCGCGTTCAAAACAATAAAGCGCTGAAAGTTCCCGTCACGATCGAAGACCTGGATACGGCGGTTGCCGCGGTCCGCCACGTAGACGTTGTTCTGGCGGTCGATGCCAATGTTATGCGGGGTATTGAACATGCCGGGGTTCTCATTGGCGTGCACCCCGCCGCTGCCGCGTTCGCCCCAGGACTTGATCCAGTTGCCGTGCTTGTCGAACTTGGCAACGCGCGAATTGATGTAGCCGTCGCTGATATAAATGTTGTCGTCCGAGTCGAAGGCGACATCGGTGGGAGCGCGAAAGTATCCGTCTAGCTGTGGAAGCTCCGGAAACACGGATGTCGCTGCGCCTCCACGGCCCAGGCCGTTGCCTTTGTAGTAGTCGGGCTCGTCGGGGCCTTCGGGCCTGCGGCCCAGATTCAGCGTGACCATGCCGGCCGGATTGAAGCGCATGGCTGCGTGTGTACCTTTGTCAACCACCCATAGGTTGTCGTATTTATCGAAGCGGACACCGTGCCCATAACCGAGTCCGTAAACGCCTTTGCCAAGTTCACGGATCAGTTTGCCGGTGGAGTCAAACTCTAGAAGCTGCGTCGTGGCGTTGCCGTAGAGCGGACCGGATGTCGCGCTGCCCGGGTGATTCAGCACCACGATCGTGCCTTTGGAATTGACGGCGACGCCTAGCACTTCGCCCAGGTTCAACTGATAATTCAGCTTGAGAAAGTTGGGGTCGGGATCAAAAGGGATCGTCGGAACCGCTGTTTGGCCGAACGCCGGCAGAGCCAGGAGTAGAAGTGTTGCGAAACGCATGTGGGAAGCCTCTCTATGTGCCTCCCGCAGCTTAATCCCACGCGGCGGCGGTGTCAATCTTACTTGGGAGCGCCGGCGGCCATGTCGTTTCGGATCACTTTTCCGCCCTTCATGACGAACTTGACGCGCTGCAACTCAGTGATATCGGCGAGGGGGTCGCCGGAGACCGCGACCAAGTCCGCGAACTTGCCCTTTTCAACGGATCCGATTTGATCCTGCCATCCCAGCGCCTCGGCGTTGATGATGGTCCCGGATTGAATCGCGTGCGCCGGAGTCATGCCGGCCAACTTCACCAGCGCTTCGAATTCCAGAGCCTGCGTACCGTGGGCGAAGGTGGCACCGTCGGCACCGCTGCCGGCCATGACCTTGATGCCTTTGGTAGCGGCGGCCATGGTGGCGGCTTTCGTGAAAATCGGGATGATGCGGTACTTGCCGCCGGTGTTCTTCTTGTCGTTATCGTCCATGTAGGGCTCGGTGTAGCGGACGATGGTGGGGTCGTAGTACAGGCCTTTGGCGATCATCATGTTCACTTGTTCCTGATCGAGGCCGAAGCCGTGCTCAATGGTGTCGCAACCGGCGATGATGGCGTTCCTTTGGCCCTCGCCGCCGTAGACGTGGCAACCGCTCTTCTTGCCCAGGCGATGGGTTTCGTCGATCAGGGCTTGGACGACGGGCAGCGGATAGGTGACTTCATATTGATCTTTGCCGGTCGGGCTGAACGAGTAGGCGCCTGCTGGATACAGCTTGATCCAATCGGCGCCGTGGGCGATCTCTTCACGTACGGCGGCGCGCGCTTCTTCCACCGTGTGAACCGCGATGGGGTTGAGCGGGTTGACGGGAACAGCGGGGTCAAGAGGGTTGGCGCTCCACACGATCCCGCGCGTCGACACCTGGTAGCGCGGGCCGTCGATGCGTCCTTGATTAATGGCGTCGCGGACAGCGACGTCGCCGTAGCCATTGCCGTGCGAGGTCATATCGCGTGCCGCTGTGAAGCCCGCGCGCAGGTTGTTCTGCACGTTTTGAACGGCGATCAGCATGTAGTCTTCGGTGGTGCCGTTGGGCTTGCGCTGATTGAACATGTGGGTGTGGGCGTCTATCAAGCCCGGCAGAACGGTGGCTTGGCTGAGGTCGATCACCTCGAAGCCGGCGGGAATTTTCACTTGGGATGCCGGGCCTACTTCGGTAATGCGGTCGCCGGCGATGAGCACCACTTGTTTCGTCAACATCTGGCCGGCCTTGCTGTCGAACAGGCGGCCGGCGCGGACGGCGTACGAGCGGGCAGCGGGAGGGCACTGGAAGATGCCGCCGTCGGAGCCGACGCAGGGCGGCATACCTGCTCCGCGCCACGGAGCCGGAGGCGGTTGCGGCTGTGCCCACAGCGCGGCCGCACCTAATAAGATTCCGAGAACTAATTTCATCGTTTGATCTCCTCTAACGCCCGCACGAAGGCGGCGGCTTTGTGGCTGCTCTCCAAGAACTCAGTATGGGGATCGGAGTCAGCCGTGATACCGCACCCGGCATAGTATCGCACTTGGCCGTCTGCCGTGAAAGCCGTGCGGATGGCGACGGACAGCTCCATGTTCCCGTCCATCGAAATCCAACCGATGGCGCCCATGCAGGGGCCGCGCAGTTGGCCTTCTTCGCGCATGGCGGCGCGGATGGCTTCAATCTTGGGCGCACCTGTGATGGATGCTGCGGGAAACGCGGCCCTGAGTAAATCGACCAATCCGCCGCGAAGGCGTCCCCTAACCGTCGAATACAAATGATGGACGGTCGGGAGTGTCATCAGCGCGGCGTGCTGGATGACTTCCACTGATCCGGTTTCGCACACTCTGCCGAGATCGTTGCGTACTACGTCTACGATCATGGCGAGTTCTGCGCGATCTTTTTCGCTGGTGAGGAGTTCGGCTGACAGCGCCTGATCTTCGGCGGCGTCGTGAGCGCGCGGGCGTGTTCCCTTGATCGGCGACGACTCAACATTTCCCGCGTCCACCTTCAGGAACAATTCGGGACTGATAGAAAGGATCGCCCGCTGGTCGTCTATTTGAATGTAGGACTCGTATTGCGCGGGGCTGATCGCACGCATTCGTTGGTAGAGGTCCCAAGCCAGCGCTGGGTCCAGATCGGTTTCGAGGCGGCGGCAGAGGTTGGTCTGGAAGATATCGCCGGCGCGGATGGTGGCCACGATTCGTTCGACCGACGCTTCAAAGGCTGCGCGATCTGGGCGGCTGCGGAGCGCCGGTGGAGTTCGCCAAGCGGTAGTTGCCGAGTGATGCCATTGATGATTCTCCAGGGTTAAGGCGGAATCGTATAGGGCCGAAGTAGAACTGCGGAAAAGTGAAGTCCGGCCGGGGGATAGGTCCCAGGTCCTCGATTTCGGTGGCGAGGTCGTAGGAGAGAAATCCGGCGAGAATGGCCTCTGAATGGCCGCGCCAAGCTTCGAGCATGGCTTCTAATACATCGAAGGCGGGGGCCGAGAGTTCGACCGTTCCCGCGTCGCTGGTGATCACGGCAGATCCGTTGGAGTAGGTTACCGTCGCCAGGGGGTTGTTCAACAGGAGGGGCTTTGTCCCAGTCACGTATGCGAAACCCGGTACAGGGTGCAACGATTCGTCAATTTGATCGGTACTTGCTCTGCGGCGGAGGCTTGGAGGGCGGAGTACGGAATGCAGCTTCGCCACCAGCGCGTGTAACCGCTCCGGTGGGGTTCGATCAGACCACATGCGCCGGTGTTTCCAAAAAGTTTTTGAAGATGCGCGCGCCGTGTTCAGTCAGGAAAGATTCGGGATGAAAGAGTACGCCTTCCACTGCACGTTCGGGCAGGCGGCAGCCCATAATGTGGCCATCCTCGCTCCAGGCGGAGATTTCAAGTTCGGTGGGCACATTGGTCGGGTCCACCACTAACGAATGGTAGCGGCCCCCTTGAAACGGATTCGGTAACCCCTGCAGCAGACCCTTATCGTCGTGGCGGATTTGCGATGATTTGCCGTGCACGGGGTGGCCGGACGGGCGGACGGCGGCGCCCGACATCTTTGCGATGAGTTGCATGCCTAGACAGACTCCCAGGATGGGAACACGGCCGGAGAACGCCTTCACAACGTCGGGGCAGATGCCAGTTTGATCGGGCCCGAAAGGTCCGGGTGAAATTACGATGCGATCGGGCGCGAGCGCCTCCACTTCGGCCAAGGTGATGCGGTCCGAGCGGTGGACGACACAACTCCCCCCCGCAGTTTCCAACGCCTGCACCAGATTCCAGGTAAAGGAATCGTAGTTGTCGAGAACCAGAACGTTCAATGAGAAGCGGTGCGCCAACCTTTAGCGTACTCTTCGCGGGCGACTTTCGAATACGGAACTGGGCTGACGATGGCGCGGATTTCGGCTTGTTTATGGCGTTCCACCGTGGTCTTCTTCGAGCCGCCATCCTCTTCGCCCCAGTACAGCGTGACTTCGTTGCCGATGGCGACGTCGGGGTCGACCACGCCTAAAGACAGCATCGAGCTCTCGTTATAGCTGTAGCCGCTGAACATCGAAACCCCTACGACTTTTCCGCGGTTCATCACTTTGTCGTAGGATGCCGACGCGTAGTTCGACAACGGCAGATCGATGTATTTGAACTTCGGTCCCGGGTCGAGCTGGGAACGGAAAACTTTGCCCACGTCGTCAGCGTTCCACGCGAAGGTAACTTTCCGGCGCTGCGGCTTGTCGGCGATTTTTTCAAGCGCTTCGCGGCCAATGAAGTCGTGGTCGAATTTGACGAACGGTCCGTACCCTAGCTCGTAGGGGGTCAGATAGTAGTCTTCGATGTTATTTGAATACAAACTGCCGCCCAGCGAGCCGGTGCCTTCATAACCCGTGGCGGGCAGCCACTGGCGGTAGGCCTTCATTTTTTCACCCGTGTAAACCGCGGGCAGGGGGGACGGAATCCATCCCGATTCCAGGGTATTGGTGGCGTACGCGCGGCTGCCCACTTGATGGAGACCGAATTCCTTTCCGGCCTCGACAATCGCGGCGCGAATTTCTTCGCCTTCCGCGTACGGGCCGAAAACTTCCAACCCGGGAGCGCCCGCCATGCCATGGCGCAGCGCGCAGACTTTGCGCCCTGCGATAGTGATGTAATCCATGTTGAAGAACTTGATGTCGGGGATGGGACCGCCGTTCAGCTTTTCGATCACCTGCTTGGCGTTGGGGCCCTGAATCTGGTAGCGGTAGCGCTTGCGGACGACGGGCTTGCCGCCGGGCCGGGAAGGGGAGCGATCGTCTTTCTCGGTGGTGACGTTGTAGCCTCCGGTTTCGGCGTGGAATTGAATCCAGCTGGCCGTAGGCGCGCGCCCGACGAATACCAGCTTGTTCTCCTCCATGTGAAACAGAATGCCGTCGCCGATCACGTGGCCGCTATAGCTGCAGGGAACGAACTGCTTCGCGCGGTTGACGGGAAACTTGGCGAAGCTATTGATCGCCAGATGCGAAAGCAGTTTGAGCGCGTCCGGACCCTCGATGTTTACATCCACCATGTGGTGCGACTGGTCGAACAGGACGCAGGTCTCGCGCCAGGCCCGCTGCTCGTCGCGCCAATTGGTGAATTCGCCGGGCACCACCGGATAGACGTAGGCTCCGATTTGCGAATTGCGGAGCAGGTTTACGGGATTCCCGACGCTTTGCAGCAAAGCTTCTAGATTTTGAGCACTCATAACCAGAGATGAGAATAACACGCTTGTCTCAAGGTAGAATGGAACGGTTGTAAATAAGGATCCCCATGCGTCTCTATTGTTCTCTCGCACTTTTAGTATTCGCCGGCGGGGTGCCGGCTTTGGCACAGCCCGCGCCGGCTCCCTTCGTCCCGGTGACCGACAAGATTTTACAGAATCCCGATCCAGCCGACTGGCTGATGTGGCGGCGTACGCTCAACAGTTGGGGCTTCAGCCCGCTCGCCCAGATTAATCGAGCTAACGTGGGCAAGTTGAAGATGATTTGGACGCGCGGCATGGGCCCAGGCATCCAGGAAGCGACACCGTTGATTTACAAGGGCGTGATGTATCTGCCCAATCCCAGTGACTACGTGCAGGCCATCCAGGCGGCCACCGGCGATTTGCTGTGGGAGTACAAGCGCAAGCTGCCTGAGGATCTCAATAAGTTCCTGATCGTTCCCAGCATCAACCGCAACGTGGCGATTTACGGCAACATGATCATCGACACCAGCGCCGACGATTTCGTCTACGCGCTGGACGCGCAGACGGGCAAGTTGGTTTGGGAGAACCGCATCGTCGATTACCGCGAGGATTCGGCGCAGGAAACTTCTGGACCAATCATCGCCAACGGCAAAATTATTTCCGGCCGCGGCTGCGAATACAAGGCCACGCCGGACGGCTGCATCATCACCGCGCACGATGGCAAGACGGGCAAGGAACTGTGGAGAACGCATACCATCCCGCGCCCCGGCGAACCGGGCGACGAAACTTGGGGTAACATTCCTTACGAAAAGCGGCGTCACGTGGGCACTTGGATGGTGCCGAGCTTCGACCCCGAACTCAACCTTATATACATCGGGACCTCGGTCACGTCCCCGGCGCCGAAGTTCATGTTGGCGGGCAACGATAAAACTTACCTCTATCACAACTCGACTCTGGCTCTGAATGCGGACACCGGAAAGATCGTTTGGTATTACCAGCACATCGTCGATCACTGGGATTTCGACCATCCCTTTGAGCGTCTGCTGGTGGACACAGTGGTCGCTCCCGATGCGAGTCAGGTGGCGTGGATCAATCCCAAGCTGAAGCCGGGCGAGCGGCGCAAGGTGGTGACGGGCATCCCGGGAAAGACCGGGATCGTTTACACGCTGGACCGCCAAACCGGCGAATTCCTGTGGGCCCGGCCGACGGTGCGGCAGAATGTGGTTTCCTCGATCGACGGCGCAACCGGAAAAGTCACAGTGAATCCCGAGACCACTTTTTCGAAGGCCGGCGAAGAGCGCTTCGTTTGCCCCACGGCCAATGGCGGCAAGGACTGGCAGGCAGGATCCTACAGCCCGGCGATGAACGTGATGTTTTACCCCTTGCAGAACGCTTGCGAGACCGTTTCGCCCTTGGACGTCGCTCCGCTGACCACTTCGCTGTATGCGATCCGCGGCAAGAACCAGATCACCCCCGGCACTGATAAGGTCGGCACCGTCTATGCGATTTCTGCGGAGACGGGGAAGACACTATGGAAATATGAGCAACGCGCCGGGATGATGTCGCTGGTGGCGACGGCCGGCGGACTGGTCTTCGGCGGCGATACCAACGGGCATTTTCGCGCGCTCGATCAGGATACCGGCAAAGTGCTGTGGGAGGTGAATTTGGGCTCGTCGGTGACAGGATATCCGATCGCCTACGCGGTGAACGGTAAGCAATACATCGCGGTCAGCACCGGGGGATCGCTGGTAAGCAACGGTCTGTTGCCATTGACGCCAGAACTGCATCCCAGTACCTCGAACCAAGTTTTCGTTTTTTCGCTGCCGGACGAATAGCCGATACCTAACACAACGGACGCTGAACCGATCTTTATGATTCCTTTGGCATTTCTTTATGCCTTCTTCAGGCCTGCCAGCCTATGCTCTAACTGGGGGACTTGCCATGCCATCAGCCCAGCCGGGAAGCCAGTTCGATCACTACGCCGTCAAGGAAGTCATCGCGCGTAGCAACACATCCTCGATTCTGCGGGCCACCGACCTGCGCAGCGGCCAAGACATCGCCCTCAAAATGCCGCACCCGGAAGTGGAAGGCGACCTTCTCTTCTACCAGCGTTTTTTGCGGGAACGCGAGATTTGCGAAAGCCTGGATCATCCCGCGGTGGTGAAGGCATTTCCCGCAGGCAAGCGGAGCCGAATGTATATTGCGATGGAGGTCGCGCCGGGACAAAGGCTCCGTCAGGTTCTGAGCGATCGCGGCAAACTTCCTGCCCGGCAGGCCGTGAAGATCGCGGTGGCCGTCTGCGAAGCGCTGGACTACATTCACTCCCAAGGCGTGGTGCATCGCGATCTGAAACCGGAGAACATCATGATCGACGGCGAAGACCGCATCAAATTGATCGACTTCGGCATCGCCAGCCGCAGCGGCGCCCGCCGGTTGACGTTCGGCAAGCTGTCGAACGTGATGGGCACCCCGGATTACATAGCTCCCGAGCAAGTGAAGGGCAAACGCGGCGACGCGCAAACCGACGTCTACGCACTGGGCATAATCCTTTATGAAATGCTCACCGGCGAGACGCCGTTTCCCGGAAACGATCCGTTCGTTGTTATGAACGACCGGCTAGTGAAGAATCCGCTCCCACCCCGCGAGATTGACCCGAGCATCACCCTTGAACTACAGGAAATTCTCTACCGGGCCTTGGAAAAAGACCCGAAAAACCGCTACGCGAGCGCCCGGGAGTTTGCGGACGAACTACTCCATCCAGACGGCGTGCAAATTTCTGATCGCGGGCGCAACCGCGATCGGCGTACCAACCCTGCGCTCTTCTTTGGCGTACTGGCGGCGATCCCAATAGCCATTCTCGGGCTCGTGCTCTTCGTCACACGCCACGGATAGAGCAACTCAGGCAATTTGAACGGCCGACCCCCCTTCGCCCAAGGCAGTTTCCGGCAATTCGTTATACAGGAATGTTTCTGAGTCGATTGAAAGATTTGATTGGACCCAGGCTTGGGTTGCAGCTAGACTTTAATCTCTAAAGTGTTACACTCGTCCGCCCCTGCCCGGTCTGCGGGAGCTTCCAACCCAGGTAGTTGAAATCGTTTTCGACGGTATGTTTCCGTCCAGGTTCCCGCAACCCATTGATCCCCAAAACACTATGACAAAATACAAACTCGAATACATCTGGCTTGACGGAAAACAACCGGTTCCCGAGCTACGCGGGAAGACCCTGCTCAAACAATTTGAGAAACCACCGACGCTGGCCGACCTGCCCAATTGGGGGTTTGACGGCAGTTCCACGATGCAGGCGGAAGGCAAGAGCTCCGATTGCGTGCTGAAGCCGGTGGCTCTCTATCCGGATGGAAGCCGCAAGGACGGTTATATCGTTCTGAGCGAAGTGATGCACCCGGATGGGACCCCGCATTCCACCAACATGCGCGCGACCATCGAGAACGACCCTGACCTGTGGGTTGGACTGGAGCAGGAATACTTCCTGTATCAAGACGGGCGTCCGCTGGGTTTCCCGGAAGACGGCTACCCCACCACTCCGCAAGGGCCCTATTATTGCGGTGTCGGCTACAAATACATGGGCAACCTGGCCCGTACGATCGTCGAAGAACACTTGGAGCTGTGTCTCGCCGCCGGTATCAACCATGAAGGCATCAACGCCGAAGTGGCGAAAGGCCAGTGGGAATTCCAGATCTTCGCCAAAGGCTCGGCCAAGGCGGCCGATGACGTGTGGACGGCGCGCTATTTGATGATGCGTCTTTGTGAGAAGTACGAAGTAGATGTGCAATTGCACTGCAAGCCGATCAAGGGCGACTGGAACGGATCGGGCATGCACTGCAACTTCTCGACGAAATACCTGCGCGAAGTGGGTGGCAAGGAATACTTTGAAGCCCTCATGAAGGCGTTTTCCGACAACGTCGCCGCGCACATCGCTGTGTATGGCCCGGATAACCATCTGCGTTTGACCGGTCTGCACGAAACGCAGGCCATTGACAAGTTCAGCTATGGCCTTTCCGATCGCGGCGCTTCCATCCGCATGCCTGTGAACTTCATCAAGAACGGTTACAAGGGCTATCTGGAAGATCGCCGCCCGAACTCCGAAGGCGATCCCTACCAGATCGTCTCGCGCGTTCTGAAGACGATCAATAGCGTTCCCAAGCCTGCTATGGCCGCTAGCGGGGTTTAGAACGGGAATAGTTTCTCAGCAATCGGGCCCAAAAAAGGGGAGGTGTTATGCAGCTTACAGAAACGGGACTTCCTTCCGAAGTAGAGTCTGAAAAGACTCAGGATAGTTTAGCGACGATCACATCCGGCGAACCCGAGATAAAAGATGAAACCGCCTTTCTCGAAGAGCCGGAAACTAGCTTTCAGACTGCCATACCGCTGGAAAGAATAGTCCCAAAGCAGGAAAAGAAAAAGCTCAAAGCCCTTCCTGAGAAAAAGAACCTAAAAAACAAATTGAAGGAGAAGAAAAGCTCCACCAAAGTGCTGGCGGGAGCGTTCCCCATGGTCGCGCTGATTGACGAACAGGTGCGAACCAGCATTCCCGAAGAACTGGTTGCCAGGGTAAAGGCGGCAAAGAGCAAGAAACACATCATCAGCTCCAACTATCCCTATACGAAAGCAGATGAAGGAGTCGGACGTATCTGGAAGAGATCGAACTGCTGCAAATTGAACTGGTCAAGATGCAGGCTTGGGTCAAGGAAGTTGGCGAGCGCGTCGTGCTGATCTTTGAAGGGCGCGATGCCGCGGGCAAGGGAGGAACGATCCAGCGGTTCACGGAAAACCTCAATCCTCGCGGCGCCAAGGTCGTGGCGCTCGCCAAACCCTCGGACACCGAGCGGGGCCAGTGGTATTTCCAGCGTTACATCGAAAAACTTCCCACCAAAGGTGAAATCGTCTTCTTTGACCGATCCTGGTACAACCGCGGCGGCGTCGAACATGTGATGGGATTTTGCACCCCGCACGAATATCTGGAATTCATGCGCCAGACGCCGGAATTTGAGCGGATGATGGTGCGCAGCGGGATTCGATTCTATAAATTCTGGTTTTCCGTCAGCCGGGAGGAACAGCTCCGGCGGTTTCTTGGCCGGGCGCAAGATCCCCTCAAGCAATGGAAACTCAGCCCGATGGATGTGGAATCCCTGGGCCGGTGGGAATCCTATACCAAGGCCAAGGAAGCCATGCTTTTCTACACCGACACCGCGGATGCGCCGTGGACGATTGTGCGCTCCGACGACAAGAATCGCGCTCGCCTCAACGCGATAAAGCATATCCTGCACACCATTCCCTACGCGGGCAAGGACACGGATATCGTCAGTGCCCCAGATCCGCACATCATCGGGTCGGCCAAGGCGATTTACGAACACGGCGAAAATTCCCATTCGCACGCCGTTGCGCATCATGTTGCTAGCTCATCCTAAGCCAGACTTTTGGCCGGATATCTCGACCCGAATCGATGTGACTCTGTCAGGGGGTAGAACGGACGTTCGAGAAACTGGGGGAATCTGATCTGTGGCGGAAAACAAACCTAAAATCCAAGCGACGTTAGGCTTAACCGGCCTGACCATGAACCAAGTTCTCGCGTTTCATTCGCCCACTATTGAATCGAAAGAGCCGGGTGCCTTGAAAATCGCCGTCCAAAAGGGCGGGATTCGCTCTGACGGAGAACGTTCTTTCCCGCTGCCGGTCGAAACCGGGCGGGGGCAGGGCGCGTAACCGCCTTCTTTCCCTGCGGGGAGAACCCTCGAGTTCCTCACTTTTGCAAACGGAAACGTGGGGCTGCTCTGTTCCAGAGCAGGGCCTAACTAGTCGCCCGCCCCAACCATCGGAGCTAGCGTGGGCACTTCGACGTCCTTGAACACGGCTGTGCTATCGGATGCTTCCGGCATAACCGGGAACTTGAACCCGCACTTTGGACAAGGCTCCGCCAGCGCTTGCTGCTCTTGGTGAAGGTCGTAGGGCTTGTCTGTGATTAGGGCGCAACAGGGACACACTCGGATCAGCCGGGTATTCTTCAGTTCGAAGTTGGTGATGATATCCTCCATGATGGCGCCGCTGCGAACGGCCCACTCCTTGGCTTGCTTGTGGTAGGTGTTCATGTGCCAATCTTTGAGGGCTTCAAAGCCGGTCCAGAGGCTGATCTCGTTGTACCAGGTGGGATCCTTGGGATGGACCCACCAAGTGAGGTGCAAGAACCCAGGCAGCGTCTTTAGCTGATTGCGCGTTTCTCCAAACAGCAACTTAAATTTCTCGTAGCCGTCGGGGCTCGAGAACCGCACTCTTTGCATGCTTTGATAAATGGCCATCTGATCTCCTTCTCCGTCAAAGAAAATAGTAATCTCACCTAGCACTAAATACGTTCAGAAATCCAACCGCAGCGAGACCTGTCCCGTCCGGTTCCCTCCCTGCCCCGCGGTCTGCGCGGACTGCAAAGCTCCGAAGGTTGACGGGCTGCTGATGGCGGTGGCTGGCGGCGCAAAGTTCGTGTGATTCAAGACGTTGGTGAAGGTAGATTCGAATCTGAGCCGCATGCGCTCCCTGATTTGAAAGGTCTTCGACAACCCCGCCGAGACGGAGATTGTTCCCGGACCCTCCAGGATACCGACGCCCGCATCGCCGATTCTTCCCGCGCCCGCCGGTGTCGGTCCAAACGCGTTAATGTTCCACTCGAGACCGGGAGTCAGGCCTGAGGTCGGATTTCCAATCGCGTCCGGGCGCGCTGTGATGCCGCCCCGCCCTACGATGTCGGTGTTCGATTGATCCGCCGTGGGGCTGATGGTGGGCGTGAGATAGGGCCCAGTTTGCAACAGCGTGACGGTGCTCACATTCCAACCGCCCAACAGCGCGTTTACAATCGCGGAGTTGCTGTGGAAATTGCGGCCGGTGCCAAACGGCAACTGGTACATACCGGTCAAAAGGAACCGTTGCCGCGGCATGCCGGCGACGTTTCCGCGAGCCGCGCGGAGGTCGAATTGATCGTAGGAGGGCGTAAACAAGAGGTTTTCCGAAGTAAATCCCCCCGGAGCGTCGCCTTGGGCGTCGCTAATGTTATGGGCCCAAGTGTAGTTTCCCTGAAAGGATAGTCCGTGCGACGTCCTTTGCGTGGCTTCGAAGGACAGCCCCTGATAGTTGGCAAATCCCGCATTTGCGCTGTAATTGATTTCGATCCAATTCTGATAAGGAGCGCGCGGATCGACGTAGGGACTAGGTACATAGGGCTGCTTGCTCGGCGGGATCGCGTTGTAATCTTCCTTCACGTTCATCCGGTAGGAATTCATCCCGGAATAGGTAACTCGTGCGGCCAGGGCAGATGTCAACTGGCGTTCGATCGTTACGCTCCATTGTGCTGTTTGAGGATCCTTGAAATTCAGGCTCATGCCATCGTAGAGCCCAGTCCCTCCGTACTGTGCGGTGGTGGATGCGGGAGAAGTTTGCGGAAATGTGAACAGCGGCACACCGTTGTTGTTGTTCGAATACGTGTAGGGCGCACCCAGCGGAATGCCGAGAAAATCATAGGCCAGCTGCCCCAAGGGGGTTTGAGTGAAAATGCCAAACCCCGCGCGAATGACGGTCTTATTATCTCGAAACGGGCGGAAAGCGATACCGATCCGTGGATCGTAATCACCCCAATAGGTGTTCCGCAGGCTCTGAGACAGGTGATTCTGGCTCGCGGTTACTACATTGCTACAAGGAAGCGTCATGTCCCTCGTGGGCAGGCTGCAGGCATTGAAGGAGATCAGAAAGGCGTTGTAGTTGGCCTGCAGCAGCGGGCTGGACGGCACTGTTTTGTTGAGGAGGATGTCTGGAACTACGATGTCGCCGTTCCGCGGATCGAAGTTGGCAATGTCGCCTTGGTTCTCTGTAAATTCGGGAAGCAGCTCCCACCGCATTCCGAAGTTCACGGTGAGCCGGTCGTTTACCTGCCATTGATCTTGGGCGTAAAACCCCCATTGAACACTCGGTTCATTCGTGTTGGGACTGCTTCCGACAATAAAATCGGTATTGGGTGCGCCCAGCAGGAAATCGCCGAAGGCGCTCCCCGTGAATACGCCTTGGTTGAACGTGAAGGCGCCGAAATCATCCGATTGACCCCACCTCACTACAGTTTCATAGAAGACGCGGCGCGCGTCTATACCGAAACGGAGAGTGTGCTTCCCCATCGTACGGCTGATGTTGTCCGTGAACTGCATGGTTTTTGACTGGCCCGGCCCGTCCTTGTCCCGGCCGATGGGCGTAAAGCCGGTGCCGTCGGAAAAGTTGAAGGTCGGAAACGCTCCGGTACTCGGGTGATTCGCGAAGCTAATACCGGTCAAGCCAAGTTGGTTGTCGGCCGCGGCGCCCTGGATTGGAAAAATAGTGTTAACTAGGCTATTGGTAAAACCGAAGCGAAACTCATTCACCATCTTGGGAGAGATGGCGTAGTTATAGGAAACGATCAAACTCCGGTCATGTTCCGCATTCAGGTCGTTCGGCAATAGAGGATTCGCTGGGAGGCCCAATTGACCTGAGTCTGAGAGCAAGTTCTTCCAACTGAAACGGGCATAAATCTGCTGGTTGGAAGTGATGGACTGATCCAGCCTGACATCAAAGCCGTTGGTATTGGAAGGGATGGGCTGGAGCGTTTCATAGTTGTAGCCGCTCCCGGAGCCACTGACATTGGGCAGCGGGTAATACTCGTTGAGCAACCTTAGGGATACTGGATTCAGCATGGACGTCGGAATCGTGTTGTTCGCGAAAGGCAGTCCGCTATAGGGATTGATCAAGGAATTGGAGGGCAGACCCGTCTGCGGATTGACGAGAGGAAGCTCATTCAGATTTCCGTTTCGCTCCGCTAGCGTCGGTACCAAATATTGCTCTGGAGTCGAGGTCCTGCGGCGATTGCCCTCGTAATCGACGTAGAAAAATGTCTTGTCGTGGCCGTTGTACAAATGGGGAATCGTTACGGGACCGCCGAAGCTGCCGCCAAAAGTATTGAACCGTTTGGGCGCCTTTGACGTGAAGTTGAGAACGGTGGCGTCCAGCGCGTCATTCTGCAAATACTCAAACAGGCTGCCGTGAAACTGGTTGGTTCCGCTTTTGGTGATAAACGTCACATCCGCCACTTGGGAAAATTCGGCGCTGTTGTTGAAGGCTGTAACTTTGAGTTCGGCCAGACCTTCGGACGACGGGTAGGCGTTCTGTAGAGAGCCGTTGGCGGTGACATTGGCCGTGGAAATTCCATCGACGGAATAACCAGTCATCGAATAAGTGGCGCCTCCGACCTGTATGTTGCCCTGACTATCCGTGATGACGTTCGGAGATAAGGCAAGCGAGGCGAGCGGGCTCGTGGTTTGGGCTCTGAAGTTGAGCGGCATCTGTTGCAGTTGGTCATTTCCCCGGGTGTCGCCGACCGTACCGTTCTCGGTATTGATCTGCGCGGCTGCAGCCTCGACGTTCACGCTCTGTTGCACCTCCTGAATGGAAAACGCGATATCCACTCGGGCACTCTGACGGGCAACCAAGTCAATCGCGACCGTGGGGGATTTCGCAAATCCCGGACTGGCCCCCGAGACCTGATATTGTCCCGGCTTTAGGTTCTCAAACAAGTACGTTCCGCCATTGTCGGTGGCGACGGAGCGGTTCGTGTTCTCATCGACATTATGAAGCGTGACCACCGCCTGGGACACGGGGAGACCTCCGGGGTCGCGGGCAGTACCGCGGATGTCACCAAAGGTCGATTGTCCGCAACAGATAACGGGCAAGAGCAAGTAAGCGAAAAGCGCAAAGCGCGCCGAAAGAAATCGAGTCTGTCGTTGGGCCATGGTTGTGCTCCTCGAATCGATTCGTGACGTCCGGAATTCGCAGACTTTGCGAGTGGGTGGAAAGGGCCAGCGAGCCGGCTAACGTAGCCGATAGCTCAACGGGCAACTATCGTTGATTTTCTAACTCTAAGCTCGGGAGGGAAAGGATTCAATGACCACTCTGCGTCCGCCCGTGATAGCCACTTTCATCGCGGATGATTTTTCGCAAGCGCCGCACTTGGGCGGGCATTTCATCGGTCTTTGTGCCGCCAAAACCAAGAATGAAGCCCTGGCGGACATTCGTGCCTACGTAAGCGGAAGAGAGGGGCCACAGCCAAAGACCCTCTTGCGCCGCGCGCCGGGATATCTTCTGATCGGACAACCCGGGCGGTAGCGTGATTACCAGGTGCATGCCGGCTTCCGCGCCCAGGATTTCGATTTCGGACCCGAATTCCTTCCGCAGCGCTTGCGTGAGCGCGCCGCGCCGCTCCGCGTACAACTGCTTGGTCCTGCGGACGTGGCGCGTGAAATGACCGGCGCTTATGAAATCGGCGAGCGCTGCCTGATAAAGATGTGACGGGCAGAGATCATTGGCTTGCCGCACCGCGAGAAAGCGGCCTACAAGAGCGGCGGGAATCACGACGTAGCCGATCCGAAGCGATGGAAAAAGTGTCTTGCTGAAGGTTCCGATGTAGATTACGCGAGCGCCGGAATCCAGCCCTTGCATGGACGCGACCGGCATGCTTTCATAGCGGTACTCGCTGTCATAGTCGTCCTCGACGATCCACGCATTGGCCTCATGCGCCCATTCCAGTAGTTGCAAGCGGCGCGCGGCACTCATCGTGGTCCCGAGTGGATACTGGTGCGAGGGTGTGACATAGGCCACGCGCGCGTTCCCGGCACATCCTGATGCCGGCCGCGACATCCAATCCTTCACTGTCAACCGGAACCGGAACCAGCCGGCAACCGGAAAGCGTCAGCGTGTGCCGCAGGAATACGTAGCCTGGCTCCTCGATCCAGACTGGGCAATCCGGGTCGAGCAGCACGCGCGCCGACAGATCCAGCGCATGCTGCGAACCATTCACCACCATGATCTGAGAGGCTTCGCAATGAACGGCGCGCGCCGTTCGAAGATAGAGTGCGATCACCTCGCGAAAGTCCTCCGAACCCATCGGATCCGAATAATTCATCGAGCTGGCGCGCACCTTTCGCGCATGGTGCGTCACCAGGTCAGACCAGACGCGAAACGGAAAATGGTCGTATGCGATCTGCCCAACGCTGAATGCGCCCGACCCGCGGAACCACGGGGTTCCCTCCACCGGCAGAAGTCTGGAGACGCGTGAAATAGCATCGGATTCTAGATCGCTCGCAACGTTCGCCATTGCGGGACGCGCGCTAAGGATCTGGTCGGACAGTAGACGCGTTACAAACGTGCCCGCGCCTGAACGACTTTCGATAAACCCTTCGGCGAGGAGTTGAGCATAGGCGCCGAGTACGGGAATCCGCGAAATTCGTAGCTCGGCGGCTAAAGCTCGCGACGAGGGAATCTGCTGACCTGGTTGTAACCTGCGTTCGAGAATCATCGCGCGGAACGCGTCGTAGATTTGCCGGTGGAGCGGCTTTTCGCCTTTACGGTCCACAGCGATCATGGGCGCCGCAGCGCCATGCGGAGTCTTTCTCATCGGTGGATTTCCAGCAGAGCGTCCGGATCTTTACCAATAGACGCGCTGTAGTTCAATCATAGTGGCCATATCGATATGGCTTCAACTGGCGGTTGAGCGAAACCACATTTCGGGTGACAGCGAAGGCACCGAAGCGTATACAGGCCTCCAGGCAGTAGGCCTCACCGCATTTTCGATCCCCACCGCATTGAAGAAGATCGGGGCTTGCTCAAGCCTTGCCGGATAGACCGGCCCGATCTCCTATCCGTGATGGCCCTCCGACCATCGCCACTAATTCGGCGTGGTTAGACTAAAGCCCAATTTTCCTACCACTCGACGCTCACTAATCGACGGCGCACCCCTGCTGCAATAACAGGCGCGCTAGGCTGGCTTGAGCAGAGGTACGCAATGTGTTTTTAGTAACTTGAGGATTTGCACTCGATGCGTGGAGAAGGATTGCAGTCGAAATTGTAGCTTACGACATCCTCACCATCCGACAAGCTCAGTTTCTAAGCTGTTGGATCATTGGTCGGGGCGGGGCGATTCGAACGCCCGACCCCTTGTGCGCCCAAGGCAGATTCCGGCCACGCGCCGACAGCCACAAAATCATCTACAGCCGCATGGGTCCATCCGTTTACTCGATCAGAATTCCTCGCGCGAGTAGCCGAGCGACTCAATTTGGCCCCTTTCCGGCCACCGGAGTCACTCAGGATGAGAAGAATCAAGAAGCCACGCACTAGGCGGCGGTTAGGAGTATAACTTCGGTACGGAAAACTAAGACTGAAACTCCGGTTTCAGCTAGAACGGAATTTTTGGGGGGACCCCTCGGTCTTGCTTTCAAGTTCGTTGCATGCGGATGGAGCATTCAATACCCGGTCCCCAAGCAAATCGGATTCCCTTCCGTTCAATTTCTACGTAGGGTGCCAATAGATGCGACGCAACTGCACACTTGGAATTTTGATTGCTGTGTTAGGTAGTTTGTTTGTCAGTTCGCTCGCGGCCCGGAATCGACCACCCTTTCTCAAGGGCCCGCGCAAACCGCGCGGCATTTACGCCAAGATTGACATCTCGGCCGAAATTCAAAGGCACCCTAATTACACACCTGAGCAGATTGAATCTTATCTCATCGGTCTCTACCAGCAGATGCTGATCAACCCTGCCGTCTCCGGCCTTGCGATCCAGGCGCACTGGGACACGCTCAATCCCAATCCACCCGGCACGGCTGACGCTTACAGCTGGACTTATCTAGACGACGCCTTCACCCAGACCGAGTTGTGGAATCATGCAAATCCGCACGTGCCCGCTAAAACCATCCAGTTTATTTTGACGCCCGGCTATCAATCACCTAAATGGATGTTGAATAACATTCCCAGTTGCGACGGGCTTTTCTACACGCCGCAACAAATTCCTCCGCCCGACTGCGGAAGGGTGACTTTTGTTGCGAACGTGGAAGAAGCCGACGGTAATCAATTTCCGCTGCCATGGAACCCATACTACAAAAACGCGTGGAGAGACTTCCTTGTTGTTTTTAACGCGCGGTACGGCCAAAACCCCGCGTTCGTCTCCATTGCCGTTGCCGGCCCCACCGCCGCTTCGGAAGAAATGATCGTTCCCAATAACGTGGGCACGGTCGACCCAGAAGTCCAGTTGCTCCGGAGGGTACTCCCGCGATCCACGCGGACGACATGTGGATTGCGCTGCTCGCGTTCCACTATCGGGATATGCCCGCCTATCAAAGTTCGGATCAGGCGTTCATTGACGAGTGGGACGCGGCGATCGACATGTATAGAGAAGTTTTCCAAAACTTGACGCCGGTTGCCACCACTGGCAATGGCCTCATCGATTTCACCACTGGTACCTTCCCCGTCCCTGCCGACGTCTCCGGAGAATGTGGAAAGCCCGACGAGGATTGCGCTGCCGAAGCGGCGATCATCGCCCACTTCGTGGATCCGTTCGTGGATATTTTCGACGCAAAAGCAACTCAGACGAGTGGATTGGAAGCATCACGCGCGAACGTCGTCAACTTGGGTGCCGTCGGCGCGAAATTTCTGTCCCTGTCAACAGAGAATTACTTGTTCCCTTCGGCCCAAATCCTCGGCGGGTTGCAGTTCAACACTTCCGTTTCGCAAAACACCGAGAAGGAGGGCTCCAGCACGGAGGTCGAACAAGCCCTTTTCAACGTGCTGCAAGTCGTCTTCACTAATACGCCCGTCGGCAGCCTGTATTGCGAACCCCAGAGCGGTTCGCCACTCAACTATTTGCAGATTTACTACCCGGACTTTCAGTACGCGGATAGCAATGGCAATGCGCCGGTTATGGAAGGCACATGTAGCAACGTGAGTATCTCGGCCCAGGCGCTACTGAATACGGCGAGCCAATTGCTCTTCGTGATTTCCTCTCCAGCGACGCCGTTTCCCGTCTTCTGAGGTTTGCGCCGCCGTTGTGAGCGCATTTCATTGTGATAGTTGCGATCGAGATCTCGAACAGATCGAAGAACCACTCGATCATCTTATGAGCAAAGTCTTGCGCTTCATCCAACACTCGGGGCCTCCTCGACTTCTGTCTGCAGGGTGGCGCGTGATAGGACTCGCATTATCGGCGACAAGCCACTTCCCGGTACCAATCCGGCAAACTTCGTCGAACGCTGTTCCGGGTAAGCTCCGAGGGACGGATATCCGGAGCGAGGCAGCGGCCTTGGAGAGCCCTAAAAGCGATGCAGAAATTCGAGGTACTCAAACTGCCCTCCCGAGGCTCCACGGGTAGATCTTTTCGACAGGGCGTTGCAGGATTTAGATCGTGTGGGGTATCCTTGCTGTACTACTGCACTCAGCCGTTGCAGTCTCTCCTTCCCCGTTAGAATTTGGTACTCCGTCGGCTCTCACAAGATTGGCTCGCGTTTTTGTTCGTGCCTGAAGCAGACCCCTTCTCATGCCGAGAACAAAGATTGTGGCTACGCTCGGACCCGCGATTAGCGGCACGTCCACCTTGAAGAGTATGTTTCAGGCGGGCGTGAATGTGTTTCGTCTGAATGCCAGCCACGGTACGTGGGACGATCATCTGACGCGCATCGCCAGTGTGCGTGCCGCCGCAGCGGAGTTGAGCATCCAATGCGGAATCCTGCTGGACCTACAGGGCCCGAAGATCCGTCTTGGAACCTTCCAGGGCGGCCAGTGCGAGTTGCAATCGGGCAATATTTTCACGATTACCACGGAGAAGGTGCAGGGCACTCCTGAGTTGGCATCCACCGGCTATGTGCAATTTGCCAAAGATGTGAAGCAGGGTGACAGCGTTTTCCTCGCTGACGGGACCGTCCAACTCAAGGTGCTCGACACCGACGCCGTATCAGCACGGTGCGAAGTTGTTATCGGGGGATGTCTGAGCGACCACAAGGGGATTAACCTACCCGGCGTGGAGCTGAGCACGCCGTCGCTCACCCGCAAAGACATGGAAGACCTGCAGCGCGGCCTACAAGCGGGTATCGATTTCGTAGCCCTCTCTTTCGTGCGGAAAGCGAGCGATCTACAAAGAGTGAGGCTTTACCTGGAGGAGAAGGACGCACAGATTCCAGTCATCGCGAAGATAGAGAAACCAGAAGCCTGGAAGAACCTGGAGCAGATTCTCGATGAAATTGAAGGGGTCATGGTGGCTCGCGGCGATCTCGGCGTCGAACTGGCTCTAGAGAAGGTGCCGTTTATTCAGAAGCGAATCATCGAGCGGGCGCGAGCAAAGGGGAAATTCGTCATTACTGCGACCCAAATGCTGGAATCGATGATCGAGCACTCATCACCTACGCGGGCAGAAGTGAGCGATGTCGCCAACGCAATCTGCGACGGCACGGATGCGGTAATGCTGTCCGCGGAAACTTCCACTGGCCGTTACCCGGAGCTGGCCGCTCGCATGATGGCTCGCATCGCCGAGGAGACCGAGCGTTGGCTAGGCCCCCAAGGCTTTCCTGAACCACTGCCGCCCCTCACGCCGTCGAATGCGGAGATCATTGCAGATGCCGCTTATCACGCAGCCAGGTCGGCGGGAGTGGCAGCGATCGTAGTTTTCACGAGTAGCGGAGCGAGCGCGCGGTTGATATCCCGGTTCCGGCCCCCGGTGCCGGTTTATGCTTTTACCCAAAATGAATGTGTCGCGCGGCAGTTGAGCATTACCTTTGGAGTTGAGCCGATCCTAGCGCCGGACGTGAAATCGACGGATCAGATGCTGCTCCAAATGGAGCATATATTGGTCAATTCCGGCCGGCTTAAGCCGAACGACAATGTCGTCTTTGTGGCGGGACAGCCCATCGGCCGAACGGGCAGCACCAATCTGATCAAGCTCCACCGTATCGGAGAGAATAAGTAAAGCTTTCCTCACCAGCTGACTAGCCGCTTCCGCCGCCGGACGTGCCCATAGGGGTGTAAAGAACCGACCGAGACAGGTTCCCTTTGCTTGTGTTTCAACATGGAGATTCGCGGAAGATTACGCCTATTGGTCGGGGCGGGGCGATTCGAACGCCCGACCCCCTGCGCCCAAGGCAGTTTCCGCGATTCCTCGGAATACTCTATTTTCTTCCGCTTAGGTTTCAAGTAGATGCGGCACGCTTGTTGAGGTCGAGGAAGGATGTTGAAGCTGGCGGCTTTGGGCAGCTACATTTATGTCTACAGTTGGATGGCGTGGACTCCCCTCGGAAGTAGCAACGCCACGATTGAATGACTTTTGTTTTCCCACCAGACGAAGGATGGATCAACCCTGTCGCAAAGTTCCGGCATTTTAGTTTTTGGAACGCTGAGCGATAAAGGGAGACTCTAGCGAGAGACGGTCATCCGGGTGCCGAAAGTGCTAGCGTTCGCCACCTATTTCCGTGTGAATGCCAAAGGTAGCCACGAGCACGGCAAGAGTGAATCCGCTCAACGCAAGAAAGCTGGATTGAAAGGTTCCCGACCAATCCACCATATGGCCGATGAGGGGCGGGGCTGCGAGGATCATTACGATCCCCAGCATGTTCACCAGACCCATGGCAGCGCCCGACCGAGCGGGATAGAGCGCGGCAGCCCGATTGAACACCCCGGCATACGGTAACCCCGCGCCCACGCCCAACAGGAAAACGCCCACCGCTGCTCGAACCAAAGACGCCGCCCCCAATCCGAAACAAAGGCAGGCGATTACACACAGCGCCAGGCCTATGCGCAAAGTGCGCCGTGCCCCCAAACGCGGCACCAACATTCCACCAATGGGCCTCGTGGCGACGCCGATCACCAGAACCAGAGAACCAATCCTGCCGGCTTGGACTGCCGTGAGATGGAATGATTTCGTCAGATAGGTACTGATCCAGACGCCAATCACGATGACCAGCCCAAACGACGCCATTTGCACGAGTCCCAACAGCCATAGTTGCGGACTCCGTAACATGCCGAGCAAGGGCGCGGGCTTATGAATTCGAACCGGCGCGGCCGGAGTCATGAACGTCCAGATAAGAGCCGCCGCCGCCGCGACCGCCGCGGTACAAAGAAAAGCCCCACGCCAACCAAAGGCGCCCGAGAGCAACGGTACCGCATAAATAACGAATCCGGACCCCAGCAAAACGGAACCGCCATAACAGCCCTGTGCCAGATGCAAATGCGGACCTGCAAACATATTCGCGACATAACGTGCCCCGGCAACAAAACTGATTCCCGTTCCAATTCCTACAAAAATCTTGAGCAGCAAAAGCTGCGTGTAGCTGCCCGCAAACGCCAGTGAGATATTGCCCAGACAGACGATTGCCAGCGCAATGGATACTACGCGGCCAGAGCCAAATTTATCGGCGATAGTTCCACCGGGAAGCTGGATACCCCCATGTGTGAGAAAGATCCCAGTGGTGAGAAGCCCGGCGGCGGCAAGACTAAATTTGAACTCCGCAATCAGCGCCGCCACCATGGGAGCGTGGTTGGTGTAGTTCGCCGAAAAAGCGAAGCCGACCACACAAACCGAGAAAAGCCCGAGCATCTCGGCTCGCGTCAGACGGGTCTCAACCTGCTGTGCTGTCGCCATAAGCTTTTGTATAGCTTAACTCCTCTGCAAGTTTTTAAAGTGGTCCGCGACGTCGCGCGGATGAGTGAGCCAGATTTTGTTACCAAGGCTCGCCACATGCTCCAACGCCCGGCGCAAGTGCCGCAAGCGGAAAGGCTGCCCCACGATATAAGGGTGCAGCGCAATTCCAGCGACAAGCGGTTGTTGTTCCGCTTGCGCCAACATCTCTTGTAGCTGATCAATAATCATGTCAGCGAATTCCGCGGCACCCACTTTCCTCACAACGATCGCCGGAATATCGTTGATCTCTTGAGGATAGGGGATGGAGAGCAGCGGTCCGTTTGCGGTTTGTAGCCAGGTCGGCTGATCGTCGTGGCACCAGTCGAGCACATAGTCGTAGTTCGCCGCCTTCAGTAGATCAGGAGTGTCGAAGCTCTCCGAAATCCATGGCCCTAACCAGCCGCGCGGTCTCCGAAGTTCAAACTTTTCGATCGCGGCGGCCACGTCTTCAATCAGGGCATTTTCATCAGCGCGGGCCAGCGCTGATTGACGCTCGCTGTTGGTGCGTCCATGCCCTACCACCTCATCGCCCCGCTTCCGAAACGCATCCATGACCTCGGGACAGTAATTGTAGATTTCGGAATTGACGAGAACGGCTACCGGCAGATTAAGCCGGTCAAATTCCGCCAGCATGCGCCAGATGCCGACTCTGTTGCCATAGTCCCGCCAGGCGTAATTCAATACATCCGGCTCAAGCCCACCTGACGGCGCAAGCTGCGCGCCCAGCCCTTCTCCAAAAGAAAAATGTTCGAGGTTCACCGCGATGTAGACGGCGAGCCCCGCGCCATTGGGCCATTTTCGGGTGGCCCTCCTGTGAATCGGCGCGTAGTCGTATCGTCCGTGTGTTCTCAGTCCCACCTTTTTAGAAGTCGATTCTGAGAGCTAGCTGGCCGGTGCGATTGCCGGCGTTTTCCGCAGTTTGTACGCTGGATGTTTTCCCAAAAGTATCGGGAGACGAGACATCCGTGGATGGAGGAGCAAAATTCGGATGGTTCAGCAAATTTGTAAAGGTCGCCTCGAATCGCATTCTGATGCGTTCGGTAATGGCGAAGGTCTTCGACAACCCGCCTGCTACCGTAATCGTTCCCGGCCCTTCCAGAATTCCCACCCCCGCATTGCCGACACGGCCCGCGCCAACGGGCGTTGGAGCGAAGGCGTTGATATCGAACCAGTCATCCGGCGTAGGATTGCTGATGTTTCCGTTGCCGATGCGATCCGGTCTCAGCAACGCGCCTCGCCCAATGATATTGGTACCGCTTTGATCCTCCGACGGACTGATGGATGGCGTTAGCCACGGCCCCGTTTCGAGCATCGTAACTGTGCTGACTTGCCAGCCGCCCAGAATACCGTCTACCAGTTTTCCGGAATGCGTCAAATATGTCCGGCCCTTGCCAAAAGGCAGCTGGTACATGGCGGTAATCAGACCGCGATGACGGCGCGTTGCGTAGTCGTTGCCGCGGTTAGCCGCCAAGTCGAAACGATCGCCGATCACCGCTCCAGAACCAACCTCCGAAGACAGCGCGCTGGGAACGTCAGATCCCGCGTTTGTCAAGTTTTTTGCCCAGATGTAGCTACCTTGCAGAAACAGTCCTTTTGCCATCCGGTGGTCCACTTGGAGATTGAGCGATTGATAATTAGCGAACCCAAGATTTTCGCGGATTCCTATCGCAGACCAGTTCCCGTAGGGCAAAAGAGCGGGGTTATATCCGGACGTACTAGGTCTTACCTGATTTTCGTCGACCATGTTGGTGAGCCGGTAAGAATTCATGCCAATATAACTGGCGCGAACGGAATAACTGGAAGGCAGCTCGCGTTCGATCGTCACGTTCCACTGTGCTGATTGGGGGTCGCGAAACGACGTAGAAACGCCGGCCAGAAATTGCTCGCCGCCGATGAGATCGGGCGTCAGGCCTCCGTTGCCCGGGAGTGCCTGCGGAAACTGAAACCCAGGTGCGGATCCATTGCCGCCGCCGTTCACGTAGAAGCGCGCATCGGTCGTATGAATGCCGGTATCGGTCCAGGCAAGTTGTCCTAGCGATGTCATGGTGAAAATACCAAACCCGGCGCGGAAGACCGTCTTATTTCCGAACGGCCGCCAAGCGACGCTGATCCTGGGATCGAAATTCTTCCAATAGTATTGATGAAGGCCCTTGGGCAGGCCGACGGAACTTGCCGAGACGATGTTCGAACAGGGTAGCGACGGGTTCACGCCGGGGCACGGCGCATTGATCAGATACTTAAACGATGCCGCGGCCGGCAAAGTCTGGTCCGGCACGATCACGTTGCCTGTTTTCAAATCGAAGTTGGTGATGTTCCCGTGCGTTTCGTCGAAGGGCGGGTCAAATTCCCAACGCATCCCGAGGTTGATGGTTAACTTGTCATTGATGCGGAATTCATCCTGCGCATAGACGCCATAGTGGTGCGCTCTCTGGTCGAGATTCGGTCCGGTTGTCGCAAAGTATCCGGTGGATGGAATTCCCAATAAGAAGTCCGCGAAGGCATTTCCACTGTAGGCGCTTCCCTGATTAAATACGAAAGATCCGAAGTCATCGGAGCCGCCGAAGTTCAGCACATCCTGATATTGAAGAGCCCGAAAATCCGCCCCGAACTTCATGCTATGCCGGCCTTTGGTCCAAGAGAGGTTGTCGGTAAATTGGTACGTCCTCGAAAAAGTATTGCCAACTTTTCCTTGCCCGACGGGGGTGAATCCTGTGCCATCGCTAAAATCGAAACTGGGAAAAGCACCCGCCTCGGGATGCTTGGTGAGATCGAGTCCCGTCAAGCCCAAAGCTTGGTCCTCAGCCGCACCATTGATGGGGAAGCTTTGATTCAACAGCCAGCGGCTGAACCCGAATCGCATTTCGTTTACCACTGATGGCCGGATTGCGTAGTTATAAGAGAGAATCATATTCTGGTCCGTCTCATTCACCGTGCGCGACGGAAGCAGCCCCTCGGACTGGAGGCTATCCAGAGACTTCCAGCTCCAGCGTCCGAAAATCTGTTGATTCTGCGTAATGTAATGATCCATCCGGATGTCATAGCCATCTGTGGTGATGGGCGTTCGCACCAAGGTTCGGTAATTGGCAAAGGTTGAGCCGCTATCGAAATTAGGCAGCGGATAAACCTGCGCCAGCAGCTTACTGCTAACGGAGCTGATACGGCCCGTCGGAATCTGATTGTTTAAGAACGGGAGCCCGGTCGTCGGATCGACAGCATCCCCTCCCGGCAACCCCGCCAGATTCCCAGTTCTCATGGCGGCAGTGGGAACCGAGAATTGCTCCAGCGTTGATCCGGGGTGGCGATTGGTCTCATAATCGCCGAAGAAGAACGTCTTGTTCCTGCCGTTATATCCGGGGACAACCACCGGCCCGCCTACGCTGCCGCCGAACGTGTTCCACACCTTGGCCTGCTTGATGTCTGAGCCATAGGTTGTCGCATCCAGGGCCGCGTTTTGAAAGTATTCAAAGAGGCTGCCGTGTAGATTGTTCGTGCCGCTCTTTGTGGTAACCGTAATGTCTCCCACCTGCGCGAACTCAGCGTTATTGTTCACGGAAGAAACACGGAACTCAGACAATAGCTCAGATGACGGATACATGTTTTGATTCGCGCCGTTGTTGCGGACGTTGGCCGTGGAAATTCCGTCCAACGTGAAATCGATCATAGCCGGGAACCCGCCGTTGATGGTTAGGCCGCCGTTGCTATCTTGTTCCACCCCGGGAACCGCGACCAAGACGCCCAACGGACTGGTGGTCGCACCCCGATAGTTAACCGGAAGCTGGGTTACTTCCTGGGAACCTTTGGTGTCTGAGATGGTGCCGTTCTCGGTGTTGATGACCGCTGCCGTGGCCGTGACCTCCACGGCCTGACTGAGCGCCGCAACGCTCAAAGTTATGTCCGCGCGCCGTTCCTGCCGTGAATCCAGAGCTACATCCGAGAGCTGAAACGCACCGAAACCTTCTTTCCTCGCATTAATTGTGTACTTCCCGGGCTTTAGATTGAGCGCTTGATAGCCGCCTTGCGCGTTGGTCTCGATGGTGCGCGAAACGTTCTCATCGGTGTTGGTTATCTCGACCTTTGCGCCTGGTACGGCGGAATTGGAACTATCCGACACAACGCCGATGATCGATCCGAAGGTTGACTGCGCGGCGAGGTGCGGCGTCAAGAATAGGCACGGCCCCAATAAATAAAACAATACTGCACAAGACCTGGTTCTTAGTCTCACTTGTCCCCCTGGCAAAATGTGTTTGGAATCAAAAAACGATCACGAACACCATCAACAGAGATGGACAGCTTAAGTGAGAGGCGGACGGGAATGCCTCGTTCAATCGAAGAAGCAACTCTACAGCGAAAAAGCTTTACACAAAGGTTAAAACCGGGTGACAACGAAGTCAAGGCTATTTTCGGGAAAAACTCACGGGGCAGGCGGCGGAACGCTTTGCGGGAACGGATGTTTCTCATCCAGGGGCCAAATGGTGAATTCGGCCAGCGCGTAGCGCTCCCGGCTTCCTTTCATTTCTTTCAGCGCGTCGTTCATCTCGAGCAAATGCGCTCGCGAGAGCGGCAGAGCGTGCTCCTCGGGCGCAAACGTCGTACCCACCGGATAATCCAGGTAAGGAGTGGTGGTCTGCTCCACGTGGCAACCGAGAATATGCGTCACCACTTTGCCGCGCGTGAAATCCACCATGCGCTGGTTGCTCTTGATAAAGGCATCCATATCACGCACGAAGACCCGCCCGGGATAAAGACTGTCCCCGGTGAAGAGAATCCCCGTCTGCCGGTCATACAGCGCGATGCTGAGCGAGTCGTGACCGGGAATCGGAATGATGTCGATTACGCGATTCCCCAAATCGATTTTTCCAATGTCCTCCGGCCACTTGGCGATAGCGAAAGCTTTCTGCAGCCCCTCTACGCTCAGCGGCACCATGGTCACGTTAGGCAGGATCGCCATCTGGCTGTCGCCCGCTACGTGATCTTCGTGCGAGTGCGAATGGGTCACGACCAGTGGAATCGATTCGCGGTGATTGTGCCGCAGCCACCGCGACATCACCGCGGTGATCTCGCGCGCCGTTTCCGGATGGCCGGACCCTGTATCCTCCAACAAGGCCCGATCCTTGCCGAAGAAAAGATACAAGAACGGCTTCTCCGGATCGGTGCATCCGGATTCCCTGATGATGTACAGATCTTCGTTATATTCTTGGACCTGCCAGTCCGGAACCTCCGCGCACTTGGGGCCGCCGGAGATCCATTTTGGGGGAAGCTGGCCGTGCCGCGCGCCCTTGTCATCTGCCTGCTGAGCCTCAACAGCAACTGTGATCAAGAAAAGAGCACTTAAAAATGAGTGTGAGAACGAAACGCGCATGTGCCTCCTGAAGTAACAACAAGATGAGGCAACACGGCCACGAATCACGACGGAGACTGTTGAGTCAGGTTACCATATCCGCAAGCTCACGGTTGAGCACTCAACCACCGCAATTTCTTGAAAGCACCGCTCACCCAGTTGCCGCTAAATCGGTCCCAGCGGCCATACCCAATCATCGCGGGAGATGTAGTCGAATTCCCTGAACGGATCATCTGCAGTTGCGCAGCCCTTAGCGCCTCGTCTTAACTCTTTCCTTGTTGCAGCTGACCATAGAACTGCTTCATGAATTCCGACGCCCGCGAGTCATCCAGGCTCCATAATGATGCCAGAACCGAGTGTGCACCCGCGTACTGAAATGCGCGCGTCAATCCAATCAAACCTTCACCGCCCGTTTCCTTGCCGAATGCCCACATCAGCGTGATTTTATTGGTCGGGGCGGGGCGATTCGAACGCCCGACCCCCTGCGCCCAAGGCAGGTGCGCTACCAGGCTGCGCTACGCCCCGACATCACTGCAGCCTCCATCTTAAACCACTTTCGAATCACGCATCCGCACGACTTTCGAATAGCGCAAAATTGCCCCTGCCAAATGGCGCTAACTCCTGTTTTCTCTGCGGCTTGACTCCTGCGCACTGACATGATAGTGTTCATCTGGAGTCTCTACATGCGCGTGTTAGCCCGCTGCGGCGGGGTCCTGGTATTGTCTTCATTATTGGTGAGCGCGCAAACCGCGCCCGCGCCCATTCCCGCCGCGTCCGAACGCAAGCTGTTGGATCAATATTGCGTCACTTGCCATAACCAGCGCCTCAAGACCGCAGGCTTGACGCTCGATCAGCTTGACCCCTCCAACGTCGCCGCCCATCCCGAGTCTTGGGAAAAGGTGGTCCGTAAACTCCGCGCCGGAATGATGCCGCCTTCGGGACTCCCTCGGCCCGCCGCCGCCGATTATGCGGCCCTCACAATTTCGCTCGAAAATGATTTGGACCGCGCCGCCGCCGCCAAGCCGAAACTCGCCCGCCCCAGCGTCCATCGCATGAATCGCACCGAGTACGGCAACGCGATTCGCGAGTTGCTCGGTCTCGACATCGACGTTTCCGCCTACTTGCCCGCCGACGATACCAGCTACGGCTTCGACAACGTGTCCAGCGGATTGCAAGTGTCTCCCACGCTCGTCGAAGCCTACATCACCGCTGCCTCGAAGATCAGCCGCCTCGCGCTCGGCCACGACACCGCGCCCGCCCGCAAGGTGTATCACGTTCGTGAAGACTACTCGCAAGAAGATCAGGTCGAAGGCCTCTCCTTCGGAACCCGCGGCGGCATGCTGATCCATCATTACTTCCCAGCCGACGGCGAATACTCTATTTCCTTCGATATAGTGCGAACCACGGTGGGTTCCTTATTTGGCGGCGATAGCGAAGACGAGCAGCTCGAAGTAACGCTCGACGGCCAGCGCTTGAAGCTTTTCAAGATCGGCGCGGGCAAAGACATCGCACTCAACGCCCTCCACGACAAAACCGAGATCAAAGTTCCCGTAAAGGCCGGCCAGCGTACCGTTGGCGTGACTTTCATCGCCACTACCTACGTGCCCAACGTCGATTTGAACCGCCACTACCAGCGCAGCATTCTCGACGATAATCTGGTCGACGGTTTCACCTTCACGCCGCAAGTCAGCTCGGTCACCATCATGGGCCCGTCAAACGGCAAGCGCCCCACCGACACCCCGAGCCGCAACAAAATCCTCGCGTGCCATCCCGCGAACGCGAGCGAAGAAATTCCCTGTGCCAAGCGCATCTTGACGGCGCTCGCGCGCAAAGCCTATCGCCGCACCGTCACTGATCGCGACACCGAAACGTTGCTCAGCTTCTACCAGGCCGGCCGCAACGCGGGAGACTTCGAAGACGGTATCGAACGGGCCTTGCAGTTCATACTCGCGCATCCCGAATTCGTGTTCCGCACCGAAGACGGCCCGGCCAACGTGAAGCCCGGCCAGGCCTATCGCATTAACGATCTGGAACTCGCCTCGCGCCTATCTTTCTTCTTGTGGAGCACCGTTCCCGACGAAGAGCTGATCACGCTCGCGTCCCAGGGCAAGTTGAAAGATCCGGTGGTGCTGGAGCATCAAGTCCACCGCATGCTGGCCGACCCGCGGTCTCACGAACTGATCAAGAATTTCGCCGGGCAATGGCTGGAACTGCGGACCATGCAGGGTTCCACTCCGGAAGGCGTGATCTATCCCGATTTCGACGACAACCTGCGGCAAGCCTTCCGCACCGAAGCGGAAATGTTCTTCGAAAGCATCATCCGCGAAGACCGCAACGTCATCGACTTGTTGAACGCGGATTACACTTTCGTCAACGAACGCCTCGCCCGCCACTATGGCATTCCCGGCATCTACGGCAGCCAGTTCCGCCGCGTGCCGCTCACCGGCGAACTGGATATCCGCCGCGGCCTGCTCGGTAAGGGCAGCGTGGAACTCGTCACCTCGGTGCCGGACCGCACTTCGCCCGTGCAGCGCGGCAAGTGGGTCATGATGAACATCCTGGGTACGGTCCCGCCCGATCCCCCACCAAATGTTCCCGCGCTCAAAACCAGTGGCGACAAAGCCGGTCCCGAGCAGACCATGCGCCAGCGCATGGAAGAGCATCGCGCCAACCCCGCCTGCGCCAGTTGCCATAAGATGATGGACCCCATCGGCTTCGCGCTCGAAAACTTCGACGGCATCGGCACCTGGCGCACCAAGGAAAACGCGCAAAAAGTAGATGCGTCGAGCGTGCTCTTCGACGGCACCAAAATCAACGGCGTCGTCGATCTGCGCAACGCGCTGCTGCGCTACTCGCCGCAATTCGTCCGCGTCTTCACGGAAAAGCTGATGATCTACGCGCTCGGCCGCGGCGTCGATTACGACGACATGCCGGTGGTGCGCTCCATCGTGCACGACGGCGAACGCAACAACTATAAGTTCTCAACGCTGGTGCTGGGCATCATAAAGAGTGACCCGTTCCAGATGAACCGTAAACCCGACGGCGCCGTGGCCGCCGCTAGCAGGTAATAATTAAGAAGGAAGGCGATCTCATGTTCATTACTAAGAAACATCTTTCCCGGCGCGCGGTGCTGCGGGGCGCGGGCGTCACGCTGGCGCTGCCGCTACTCGATTCAATGATCCCGGCGCAGACGCCTTCCTCCAAAGTCGCGGCCCTTCCCAAGATCCCGCGCTTCGTCGGACTCTTCAATCCGCACGGCTGGGCGCCCGAATATTCCACGTTCACGAAACCCGGCGAATTCCCGTTCATACTCAAGCCCCTGCAAGACTGGAAAGATTCCATCACCATCTTCGAGGGTCTGGATGCTACGTCTTCCATGCCGCCTCCGGGCTTGACCGGCGGCGATCACTCGCGGAGCGCCGCCGTATTTAGCGGCGTGCAGCCGCAGCAAGACCGTTAGCGATGACATCTTCCTCGGTACGACGATCGACCAGATGATCGCGCAGAAGTACGGCCAGGAGAACGCGCTGCCTTCGATCCAACTGGGCATCGAAGACCAGAGCTCTCTCGCGACCTGCCCGTGGGGTTATAGCTGCGCTTATGTAAATTCGATTTCATGGTCCGGCCCCAGCAAGCCGCTGCCGCATGAAGCCAATCCGCAGGTCGTCTTCGAGCGCCTCTTCGGCGAAGGCGGCAACGCGCAGGAACGCGCCGAGCGCAAGCTCGAAAAGGTGAGCCTGCTCGACGCCGTCACCAGCGAAGTCGCGCGCCTCAATAAGAGCCTGCCGGGCACGGACCGCACGCGCCTCAACGAATACCTCGAAGACATCCGCGAGATCGAGCGCCGCCTCAAGAACGTGGCGAAATCCAAGGACATGTCGCCCGAAGCGCAGGTGCCCTTCGGCATGCCCGAATCCTTCCAGGAACACATCAACCTCATGTGGGACATGCAGGTGCTGGCCTTCCAGGCCGACATCACGCGCGTCTCGACGCTCATGTACGCGCACGACGTCAGCATGCGCAGCTACCCAGAGTCGGGCGTCGGCAGCGCCAACCATGCGGCCTCCCATCATGGCGGCATCCCCAAGCGCCTGGAGGATTGGGCCAAGATCAACCGTTTCCACGTGCAGTGCCTGCCCTACTTCCTGAACAAGATGAAGTCGACGCCGGATGGCGACGGCAGCCTGCTCGATCACAGCCTGATTTTCTGGGCCAGCAACATGGGCGACAGCAATCTGCACAGCCATAAGTCGGTGCCCAACATGTTCATCGGCGGCGCCTTGGGCCAGCACAAAGGCGGACGCAACATCCAGGCTTCCGGCACTACCGCGAACCTGCTGCTGACCGCGCTGCAAATGTTCGGTATCCAAAAAGAAAGCATCGGCGACAGCACTAAAGCGTTGTCTTTAAGCTAGGAGCCTAACGTGCGAATCACATTCATTGCCGCGGCGCTTGCTCGCGGTTTCCGCCTTCGCAGCCACCAACACCAGTCCCGTGGCGGACGCCGCCATGAATAAGGACCGCGACGCTCTGCGCAATCTGCTGAAGCAGAAAGCCGACGTGAACGCTCCACAAGCCGACGGCGCGACAGCCCTTCATTGGGCCGTCCGCTGGGATGACATGGACTCCGCGGACCTGCTCCTCAAAGCCGGAGCCAACCCGCAAGCCGCCAACCGCGCTGGCGCGACCCCGCTGTTTCTCGCCTCGACCACCGGTGACGCCGCCATGATTGAGAAGCTGCTCAAAGGCGGAGCCGACGCCAACGCCCCCATCCTCGCTCACGGCGAAACCGCTCTGATGATGGCCGCCCGCAGCGGCAACCTGAACGCCGTGAAAGTCCTGCTCGATCACGGCGCGCAAGTCAACGCCAAGGAAAATCTGCGCGGAACCACAGCCATCATGTGGGCCGCCGAAGAGGGCCACGCCGATGTGATCAAGTATCTGGCGGACCACGGCGCCGACATCAAACTAGCATCGGCCGTAATAACCCCGCCGCGCCGTAGAGGTTTGGGTTTCGCTCCCCCCACCGCTCCTCCCGGACCCGCCAAGGGCGGCCTCACGCCCCTGCATTTCGCGACTCGTCAGGGAGCGATGGAATCGGTTCGCGTACTACTGGCGGCGGGCGCGGACGTGAATCAGACGTCGGCCGACGGCAGCAGCCCCCTGCTGGTGGCCGTGCAGAACGGCTTTTACTCCATCGCGCAGTTCTTAATCGACAACAAAGCCAACGTGAATCTGACCAACAATAAAGGTTGGTCGCCGCTCTACCTCGCCGTGAAAAATCGCAACCAGGAAGTCACGGCGGTTCCCGGACCCAGCACCGATGGCGTTCTGGAATTCATCACCTTCCTGCTCGACCGCGGCGCGGATCCCAACGTTCGTCTCAAAGCCGCCACCGAAGTGCATCAAGCCATGACCGCCGCTTGGCTCAGGGAAGAAGGCGCCACGCCGCTGCTGCGCGCCGCCCTCTGCGGCGACCTTACGGTTGTTCGCCTGCTGATCGATCGCGGTGCGGACCCGCTGATCCCCACCTTGGATCACACCACTCCGCTGATGGCCGCCGCCGGCGTCGGCTGGGACAACGGCATGCTGCGCGAGTATTCCGAAGATCAAACGCTCGAAGTGGTGAAGCTCCTGATTGACAAAGGCTCCAACGTGAAGCTCGCCAACGATCACGGAATCACCGCGCTGCACGGTGCGGGCTACAAGGGCGCGAACAAGGTGGTCCAGCTACTGGTCGACCGCGGCGCGGACTTGGCCGCCCAAGACAAAGGCGAGGACTTCGGATTCGGCGCCAGCTCCACCCACATGACGCCGCTCAATTGGGCCGAAGGCGTGCCCATCGGCATGTCGTCCGCGATTTATCACGACGACACCGTGGCGTTGATGACGCGCCTGATGAAGGAACGCAACATCCCCGTCGTGAGCAACGTGTTCAAGGGCCAAAAAGACGGCAATTATAACTTTGGCGGCGCCGAACCAGCGCCCACGCCCACCACGCAAGCTCCCGTGACGAAGTAAGCCGACGAAAGGATCACCGTGAATCACTTTGCGCCCTCGCGGCGGGAACTCTTGACTGGATTGGCCGCTCTCGGCGCAAGCACTCTGCTGCCAGCGCAGACGCCGGCAGGCGACCGCCGCATCCTGGACGTTCATCAGCATTACGTCTCTCCGGATTATCTAGCGCTGCTGACGCGCAAGAACGCCGTGAGTCCGGTGGCCGGGTTTAACGTCTGGAAAGATTACTCGCCCGCGAAAAATCTGGACGCCATGGATAAGAGCGGTATCGCCACCGCCATGCTCTCGCCCACCGCTCCCGGAGTCTACTTCGGAGACGCTGAGGAAGCGCGCAAAGTCGCTCGCGAAATGAATGAGTACGCGGCCGCGAAGATGGTAGGCGCGTACAAAGGGCGCTTCGGTCTGTTCGCCGTGCTGCCGATTCCCGACATCGACGGCAGCCTGAAGGAAATCGAATACGCGTTCGACACACTCAAGGCCGACGGCGTTGGCCTCCTGACCAGCTACGGAACGAAGTATTTAGGAGATCCTGCCTTCGCTCCCATCTTCGACGAGTTAAATCGCCGCAAGGCCGTGGTCTACACTCATCCCATCGAGCCCACCTGCTGCATGAATCCCGTGATGGGCATCAATCCACAGGCGCTCGAATATCCCACCGACACCGCGCGCGCGCTCATCAGCCTGGTGGTCAGCAATACCGCCACGCGCTGCCCGGATGTGAAATTCATCTTCTCGCACGCCGGCGGCACTATCGTTTCGATCGCCGCCCGCTTCCTCGGCGCGGCCGTGAACGCGGAGAATCTGGCGAAGACCCCGGAAGTGAATTCGCGCATGTATCACGTGCGGCGTTTTTTCTACGACACCGCCGGGTCGGCGAATCCGGTCCAAATGCAGGGGCTCAAAACCCTGGTAGGCTCGTCGCAAATCGTCTTCGGCACGGACTTCCCTTTTGCCAACGCTCCCGCCACGGCTTCCGGGCTTTTAACCAGCGGTTTCAGCGCAGACGAGCTTCGCGCCATCGATCGCGAAAACGCTTTGAAGTTCTTGCCGAAATACCGCGGCTAGAGAATTCCGTGGCTAGCTTCCGATGGGAGCCGCGATAAGAATCGGCATAGTGGGCGTGGCCGACCCAGCCGCTGGTTCAAGCGTGACCGCCACCGTCCCGATCACCGAAACATCCACCGGCCCGTTCAAGATGTACAGTGCGCGCATTCCGTCGGATTGGAACAGTCCCGCGGGCCGCGGCACGCCGCCCTTGGGGATCACCCACATCTCATACGTCTTGCCCGCGCCCGCCGCGGGAAGATTCGACGCGATCAACAGCACGCCCATCTGCGGATGCAGAAACACGTAGCCGCGCGGCGGAGCGGTTTGCCCTTTCCCAAAGCTGGCCGGCACGGTTTGCGGATCGGCAAGGAATTGCAGCGCCTGCGTCAGCCGGTCGCGCTCCGTATTCGAATCGATCAGCGCGCGGCGCGCGGCGGCGAGTTCGAAAGTGCGTCCGCGTTCTTCAAACCCCAGCCACGCCGCGATCACGAACAGGCACACCGCGCCCACGGCCCATACCCAACTCCAACTCGGATAATGCACGCCCACCGAGGTCAACAAACGCCGCTTCAAACGCCTGCGCGGCGCAGCCTCGGGCACAAAACTAAGCACGCCCGCGTTGAGCGCGAGCGCTTCCGCCAGCGCGTTCTGGCAGTTGTCGCAGCCGCGCGCAAGATGCGCGTCGATCTCGCTTTTCTCCGCGGGCTCCAGCACCCCCAGCGCGTACAGTTCGAACAAATCCTCTAGCTCCTGGCAGGTCATGCGATAGCCACCTCCGCCAGTTCGTCGCGCAGAATTTTCAGCGCGCTGCGGGTCCAGGTTTTGACCGTGCCCAGCGGTTGGTTCAGCCGCTCCGCCATTTCGGTCTGCGACATGCCTTCGTAATACGCCAGTTCAATTACCTGCCGCTGCGTCGGCGTGAGTTTTTCGAAAGCGCTCTTCAAGCGCCGCACGCGGTCTAGGGCGAGCGCGGCGGAGTCCAGTTTCGCGAACAAGCCCGGGCGCTCCAGTTGATCCAGTTCCATCGCGCCCGCCTGCATGCGGCCATCCGTCGACCGCAAATAATCGATGGCCCTGTTGCGCGCCACCGTCAACACCCATGCGCCCAGTGCGCCCCGCTCGGCATCGAAAGACTGCACGCGGTTCCAAATACGCAGGAAAGTTTCCTGTACCAAGTCCTCCGCCGTCGAAGGGTTTCGCACAATGCGGAAAATCAGGGAATAGGTCAACCGTCCGTAGCGGTCGTAGAGATCGTTCATGGCTTTGGGCTCGTGCGCCTTCAGGCGCCTCACCAGATCGGCGTCGTCGGCCAGGCGCAAAACCACCTGTAGGATGCCGAACGCCAGCCCCACCGGAAGTAATTTGAACAACAACATACGGTCTTCTATTAGGATATACGCGGAATCGGGTCCGGCGGATTGATGAGCAATCAGAAAGGGATGAAGAGAAAGTACTTAAGGCGCCAGAGGCTGGAATTCTCCATACCCTAAAAATAGCGCCGTGCGCGCATACATGAAGGTAAGCATGGCGTCGAAAGCGATCCGCGTGACGAAAGACGAAAGTTGACCACCCGCCGGTTGTCTCTGCGCATAGACCGCTAAACACATCGCACCAACCCACACGCCAGTTACCGCGGGTTCAGAAAGCTCCAAGATCCGACGAATCGATGCTGGAACTGTCATCCAATCGCGGTTATCGCCAACCGTTGGATTTGCCGCCTTCCTGCCGCAATAATCCAGTCCGAACCCGCAGATCAGCAGTAACCCACGTCGTCCACGGAGCCGGCCAATCCGAGCCGAAGCATGCCCCGACCAAGCGAATCAGCGTTAGCGTAAAACCGATTTGCACGATCACTTTAAGCTCACGGCGATGGCGGACCAGGAAGCGTGAGAGTTTTGAGGCGGGAGGAGCCGGGTCTTCGACCGAGGGATCCATTTGAAAAAAATGCCTGCCGGCGAAGAGGAAACCGATGCCGACGGCGACCATTATGACCGATGCCACAGCGGCTTCGTTGTCGGAGGTTTTGATGGCGTTCCCCACGGTGAAGGGAAAGATAGTGAGCAGGACCACCCCGAAAAGGGCCGAAAACACTCCTATGATCTTCGCCATGATTCGCATTTGGCTATCTCGCGCCAAGCCAACAATATCATTTCTGCTCCTCTTTAAAAAAGTGCTCGCAGGGTACATTAAATTTCTGCCATAATATAGCCGGTGTCCCGCACAAAAGAATTGGAAGCTCAGCTCTCGAGCACCGAGCAGCAACTTCGACTCCTGCAAAAAATCAGCCGCTATATGGTTCGCGACGTAGGGCTCGCGAAAGCGCTGGATAGCGTCGTGTCGCTGGTCGTGGAATTCATGCACTCGGATTCGTGCCTCTTATATCTGCTCCACGACAACGAACTGGTACTATGCGCGTCCAATAACCCGCAGCCCGAAACCATCGGCCGCGTGCGCTTGAAACTGGGCGAGGGTTTGACCGGTTGGGTGGCGCGTGAGCGGCGTCTGCTTTCGATCTCGCGCGAAGCTTATGCCGATCCCCGGTTCAAGCTGTTCACGGATCTCCCCGAAGACGCCTACGAAGCGTTTCTCTCGGCGCCGATTCTGGTGCGCGGCCGCGTGGCCGGCGTCATCAACGTGCAGCATCGCGAACCGCACCCCCACTCCGGCGGCGAGATGGAATTGCTCACCACGGTGGGCGAACAGGTGGGCTGCCTCGCGGCCCTGGCGTCTCTCGATCCAGCGAAGCTGGCCGCTACGGATTTGCTCGAACTAGTGATGGCTCCCGTCACCTCCGGGTCCGCGCCCCGCCGCTAGTTGTATATGCTGCGCTGGCTACTCGCAGCGGCGCTCCTTCCGCTGGCGTTTGGGCAGCCGCAGTCCAAGTGGACGCTCCAGTATTTCTACGATCAAGAAGGTAAGGTTCTCGAAATCACCGATCTCGCCTTCCCCTCGGCGACGCGCGGCATCGCAGTAGGAGCCATCGTCGATCGCGAAGGCCGCCGGCCGCAGTTCACCGCGCTGGTCACCAGCGACGGCGGCTCGCATTGGGCCTTGGTCCCGTTGAAAGAATACCCACGCTCGCTCTTCTTCCTGGATGAAATGAATGGGTGGATGGTCACCGGCGAAGGCCTGTGGTTCACACGCGAAGCCGGCCGCAGTTGGACGCGCATCGCTGATCAGATCAAACCAAATAAAAAACTCGCGGACGCGCCGCGCGGCGGTCTCATCTTGCGCGTTTGGTTTCTCGACGAGCAGCACGGCTATGCCGTGGGATTGCAGAAGTCGGCGCTTGAAACTCACGACGGCGGCCGCACCTGGACTCCACTCGAAGAAGCCGCCAAGCCCACGTCGGATCCCGCCTTCACCGTGTATTCGCACATTGCTTTCGCTGATGCCCGGCGGGGATTGGTTTTGGGCTCTTACCTGCCGCCGAGCGCGCGCCAGGACTTGGGCTACGACTCGCCCCAGCAAACCTTGTCTCGCCGCCAGGTGCCGCGGCTCATGATCGAAATGGACACGCGCGATAGCGGCGAAGTCTGGAAGTCGGGTACGGCGCCCCTACTTGGCTCCGTGAACAGCCTGCGTGTAGCCGGATCAAGCGGGCTGGCTGTGTTCAACTACCTGGACTCCTTCGCATGGCCCGCGGAAGTTTATCGCATCGACTTGGCAACAGGACAAAGCGAAAGTGTGTTTAAGCAGAAGGACCGCCGGGTGACGGATACTGCAATCTTCGCGGACGGCCACGCGTTTCTCGCCTCCGTGGAGCCACCCGGCAAGCTGCGCTCAGCGCCGATCCCAGGCAGAATCAGAATGCTCGAAAGCGACGACCTGAAAAATTGGCGGGAAATGCCAGTCGATTACCGCGCCGTAGCACAATCCCTGGTCTTGGCCGGCCCCGACCCCGATCATTTGTGGGCCGCGACGGATACCGGGATGATTCTGCGCCTTTCGGCCGCGCATTAGGTTGTTAAACAAGTGTTACAAGTTCTGTTTTATCCACAAATTGTCCACGCTCACTTCCCCGTAAATATCTGATTACAAGCCAAATATACATTGAGGAAAGGCTTTCTTTTTCCTTGACGAAAATAGCCCCCGGGCGCATGATGGCTATGGTTCCAAGAGGTTCGAAGGACAGCGAGCCAAGCGGGAAGTAGCGGAGCTGGAACGTTGATCCGTCGCGCGGTGGTACGTCACAACTATTACAACGCGGCGGGGAGCGAAGGCAGATCGGGCAACTCGCTATGGTAAGTTTATCCGGCTGAAACTGGGCAGAGCGCTAAGATCTGGAAGGATCGAGAGGTCCTGAAGGGGAGCGGAGGTCCAGCGACAGGCGGAGAGCTTTAGAACAGGAAGTTGGCAACGGGCGACTCGCGAAGAACGACCCTGTCAGGCGAAAAAAAGTCAGGCGAGGCCGGGAGTGGGAAGCCGAACGGGCCAATTGAAATTCTAAGGCGGCTTTGAAGATGTAGGCCAGGAACGTCGACCCGGCCGCGGGGATTTGCCGCAAGGCAGGACTTCGCTGCAGGAGAGTGAAAGGTCGCATCGAGAGGCAAACTTCTACCGGAACGGAGAGCGGACGCGCACCAGAGCTACGATCCGCGGCTGAATAAAACCGGCTGCGGGGAGCGAAGGGCCTACGTCACATCCGGTCCGGATGCCGTGTTCAGGCCGTGCATGCCGGTCGGAGAGCGAGCAGTTCTACGGGTCACTTGGAACCATTTTTTTGCGCGGTCCCGCCTTCGCGCAACGCCCGGCGATAGACCTCCAATTCTGGTCGTGCTGCTCCGGGTGTGCGCAATCCTTACTGCAGCGACGAATCCTGCTCGACGTCCCGTTCCTGGTGACGCCAACTGAACTTTTCCTTACACTTCTTAAAACTGGCGAAGTTGCAGCGGCAGGCCACGCAGCGATAGGGAGTCGCGCCCAGGCGCAGCTGAATCACGGTCCAGTGCGGCGGACTATAGTGGACTTCACTCCACGTCGAAAGTTCCTGACGGTAGCACTTGGGGCAGCGGGCATATTTCCAGGCGGCGGATTCCCATGTGCTGGTCCGCCAGCGCGTTTCGCAGCGGCGGCAGCGCAATGGATAAATGCCTGCTAGCGATCCGCACCACTCCCCAAACCCTCTGCGGTGGGCCACACGCGCGTCGCGCGCGCCGCATTTGGGACAAGCAAGTTGCATTGGTCCTCCGAAGACCGTTGCGTTAATTATAGACCGGTTTCGCGCGCCGGCTGACCGAATGCTTGACGCGGGCGGAGAAGGCGTCGCGCAGCCGGTCACAAATCGCGCGTCCTCCTTGAATTTCCAGGCCCTCGATAGCGGCGGCCGGGAGCAGCTCGCGCGTAGTCGAAGTGATAAATATCTCTCGCGCGGACTTCAGGTCGTCCGGGAACAACGTCTTTTCGCCAACCGCGATGTCCCCATCGCGCACTTCCTCCAGCAGCACCGCACGTGTGACGCCCGCCAGGCACCCTGACGATAGCGGCGGCGTCCAGACGCGGTTTTCGGCGTCCACCACAAAAACATTAGCGGACGTGCATTCGGAAATCTCGCCGCGTTCATTCAGCAGGATTACTTCGTCCAGACCTTGCTCGTGGGCGCGCTCGTAGCGCGTCAGATTCTCCGCCCAGGAAATATATTTGGTTCCGGCAAACTCACTGGCTGCATGGCGTCCGTCGGGGACCAAGCCCAGCTTCACGCTGCTCGGCCAGCGCACCACGTCCACGGTGAAAGCCACCACGTCGAAATCGCGAGTGATGCTGGGGCCTTCAAAGAGTCCCCCGCGATTGCGTACCACAGCGACGCGCAGTGTTGCGTTCAAGGGCTGGCTGGACGAGACCTGATTGGCCTCGATCAAGCGATACAATTGCGACTCCAGCCAGTCCGCCTGCGCCGGGAAGGGAACTCGCATGCGCGCCGCATCGCTGCGCATCCGCTGCCAGTGCCGGTCGAAAGCGAACATCACGCCGTTGTAAACCCGCAGCGTTGAAAATATGCCCCAACCGGAGAGGAATCCTATTTGTCCCGGCGAGAGGCTGCGCTCAGCGGAGTCGCGAATGTCATCGTTATGCAGCAGGAAGCGGTGCAGCATCTTCCTACATTCTAGCTCGCAGGCAGCAGTCTAGGCGGCGTGCACGCGTTCCTGATGCCGCTGTAGGCGAAAGGCGATCTGCGCCTGGCGCTTCCTGCTGAAAAGAACAATCTCGTCCAGAACCTGATCGGGATTTTGCTCCATATTTTCGTGCTGCAACAGCGGCTGCAGTAACCGGTGGCGTTTTTGCAGAACCGTCGTCGCTTCAATTTGATTCATCAGGCTGTGTTCACGCTGCAAGGACTCACACACGGAGCATCGCATATGGGATTTCATTGTACTACGGGATGTTCAGCGAACCCTCAGGCTTCTGATTGAAACTTCACCATAAATTGACCCGACTGTAACGCGCTCTTGCTAACCTAGCCGAAAGTTTCCCAAACAGGAGAGGTTAACAGTGAAAAGTATCGCTAGAGCTATAGTTTTTCTTTCGATGTGCGCAGGATTGCTCCTTGCGCAATCGGGCAATGGAGGCGTAAGCATCGGTGGCACGGTGTTCGATCAGGCCGGTAAGACCGTCCCCAATGCGGCGGTCACATTGAAGAACGAATCGAGCGACGCCGTTCGCGAAGTGAAAACCGCCGAAGATGGCCATTTCTCGGTGAGTGGATTGCCCACCGGCAAATATACCGTGGAGGTAACCGCGCCCGGCTTCGCAGTGGCCCGCCGCACCGGTGTCGATTCAGCCGCCGGCAACGCGGAAGACCTCTCCATCGCGCTCGCCGTGGGCAGCGTGAATCAGTCCGTCACGGTCGAGGCCGTGGCATCGGTCGCCGCGCAGCTCGCCCCGCAAGGCAATACCTTGGACACCACCTCCGCCAAGACCGAGATCACCAAAGAGTACATTCAAAACTTCATTTCACCCATTGCGGATTTCGCCGAAGTCGTTCAAATGTCGCCGGGCGCGTTCAGCATCAATCCCAATGGTGTCGGCCTGGGACAAGGCAAAACCTTTTTCCGCGGATTCGCCGACCCGAAATATAGCATGACCTTTGACGGCATCCCGTTCGAGGACACCAACGATGGTTCGCACCACTCCTGGGCGTTTTTCCCCGGCCAGTGGTTGGGTGCGACCGACTTCGATCGCAGCCCCGGCACCGCCTCGACATTGGGCCCCGACAACTTCGGCGGATCGATCAACCTCCTGTCACGCGATTTGGAGAGTTCCCCGGACGTCCGCGCGACTGGCTCCTACGGTTCCTTTAACACCCGTCTGCTGGGATTGCAGTTGGATTCCGGCCAGTTTGGTTTTGGCGGCGATAAGAAATCCAGTCTGTTTATCGACGTTCACCAGCTGCTATCGGATGGCTATCAGACCTATAACTACCAGAAGAGCGTGGCTGGGTCTATGAAGTATCAGTACCGCGTTTCCGACAAAACCATCATCACGGTTTTCACCGGCGTCCTGGATGATTGGAACAATACGCCCCAACAATCCGCCGCTGCGCTCGCAGATTGCGCAGTTCGGCGACAACTACCTCATGAGCGGAGATCCCAGCAATCCCTTTTTCTACGGCTATAACTTTTATCACATCCAGACCGACTTCGAATACACGAGCCTGCACACCGACCTCGGCGGCGGCTGGAAATTCGACACCCGCGCCTATACTTACCGCTATTGGAACAAGCAAAACTACAACAACAGCGCCACGACGATCGTCGGGAATGTCGGCGTCGACAAACTCAATGGCTATCGCCATGCCGGAGACATCTCGACCCTGACCCAGGAATCCAAATGGGGAATCCTTCGCGTCGGCGCCTGGTACGAGTGGGCCTACACCGATCGCTATCAAAGCCCTTCGGCCCTGGGGACCTGGGCCGACCCCCTGTTGCCCAACTTCCACGAACATTTCATCACGCAAACCTTCCATCCTTTCGTCGAGTATGAATGGCGCGTCACCCCCAAGCTGGTGATCACAGCCGGCGTCAAGGATGCCCACTACAACATGGCCCTGGATCAGTTCCAGGACAACGGCGGCAAAGTTGGATGCCTGGGCGGAAAGCTGGTGGGTGGCAAGACCGGCAGCTGCGTTGGCGGCCCGGCCTTCGTTTACCATGACGCCGGCTACGGAACCTGGCTGCCGGCGGCCGCCGCGCGCTACCGGGTGCAGAGGAACTGGTCAGTCTACGCGCAGTTCGCCGAGGGCAGCCAGATTCCGCCGAGCGCCGTATTCGACGTGCCCAATGCGGCCGTTGAAACTCTTCCGAAACCGACCTTGTCGAAAACTTACCAAGCCGGTACGGTGCTGAAATTCAACCGCTGGACGCTGGATCTCGACGCCTACTACATCCATTTCCAAAACGGTTATTCGTCAGTGAACGATCCCGCCGATTTCAACGATGCCGTATATGTCCCCACGGGCCCCTCCAACACCAAGGGCATCGAAGCCGAAAGCAACATTCTCATTGGCCATGGAGTCAGCCTGTACCTCAACGGAACCGTTGGCCAAGCCAAATACGCGCAGAGCGGTTTGTGGGTGGCCAATGCGCCCAAGAATACCGAAACCGTCGGCATCACCTGGCAGCAGAAAAACTGGGACATCGGCTTCTTCAACAAGCGCGTCGGCGATATGTACAACGACAATGGCTCGGTGAATCAGGCCGTTTCCATCAATCCCTTCAGCATCGCCAATCTCTCGGCGAACTACACCATCAAGAACAATTCATTCCTCCGCGGAAGTAAACTCGGAGTAAGCGTGAGCAATCTGTTCGACAATCACAACATCGTGGGCATCACGCCCGGAACCGCGGCCACGGCAGCCGCGCCTTTTGTCGCCGGGCCGAACGATCAGCTCACTTTGCTGCCCGGCCGCAGCGTGATGTTTTCGCTTACCGTGGGCTACGCCCCCAAACGTTAAATGCGCCTTCTAAGCCTGGCTCTGCTGGCCGCCGTACTCGCGAGCGGCCAAGCTCTCTCTCCTGCTTGGGTAGCCGTGGGTGAAGGCGGCCAGGCAGTCGCACGCATTGTTGTCACAGACGGGCGCGATTGCCCCGCGATTCAAATCGACGGCGTGAAGCGGCCGATGTCTGTGCGCGAGCCCCTGCCGGAAGGCCTGCGTCCCGCGTGCGAGTTCACCATCCCGCGCGGCGCGAAATCGGCATCGGTCAACGGTCGGGCTCTCGCGTTGCCCCGGGCAAATCCTGCGCGAGTGATTGCGCTCGGCGACACCGGATGCCGCATCAAAGGCGATGAACTGCAAGCCTGTAACGATCCCCAGCAATGGCCCTTCGCGCAAGTAGCATCGCGGGCCGCCGAAGAGAAGCCGGACCTGGTGATCCACGTAGGCGATTATCTTTACCGCGAAATGCCCTGCCCCGCGGATAAACAAGCCATGTGCGGAGGCACTCCCTCAGGCGACACCTGGGACGCTTGGAACGCGGACTTTTTCACCCCCGCCGCGAAGCTCCTGGCCGCCGCTCCCTGGGCCTTTTCGCGCGGGAATCACGAGGACTGCGGCCGCTCCTGGCGCGGCTGGTTCTACTACCTCGACCCGCGCCCCTGGAACGGCGCCTGCCAGCGTTTCTCGCCGCCCTACATGATCCAGTTGGGAACCTTTGAACTCGTCATGCTGGATTCGGCCTCGGTCGCGTCGAACACTTTGAACCAAGAACAAGCCTCGATGTACGCCGCGCAGCTTGCCTCACTGCATCCGGTAAAGGCATGGCTAGCGGATCATCATCCCTTCTGGGGCATGCGCACAGACGCCGCGGAAGGCAAGCCCGCTCCCGTATCGCCAACGCTCGAAGAAGCCTGGGACCGCGCCTCGCCCAAAGGCATAGACTTGATTCTTTCCGGTCACATTCATCTATTCGAATTGCTCAGCTACGATCACGGCCGCCCCACCCAACTGGTCGCCGGAGACGGCGGCACGAATCTCGCGATGGCGCTCGAAGGTTCTGTGAAAGGCGTGCCCGTGCACGGCGCCGCGGTGGTAGCCAGCGAAAGCCAGCGGCAATTCGGCTACTCGCTGCTGACGCGCCACGGAAAAACGTGGGATCTGACGCTCAAAAATCGCGTAAGTCACGTCCTGGCGGATTGCACCCTGCCCAGCGGCCACGCGACTTGCCAGACGCGCTCGGGGGATTAACCTAGACCCCGAGGCGGTCTTTCAAGGCGCGCACGCGATCGCGCGAAACGGCCAGTTCGGTCTTTTTCGCGTCCTTCAGCCGCGCGACCATTTTTCCGCCAAACCACGTGTGTAATTCGCGCAGGTGATCCAGATTGAGGATGGTCGACCGATGGACGCGCACGAAGCGCCTCGGGTCCAGCTTGTTTTCGAGCTCGGCGATGCTGGGATCGACCACGTAGCTGCGCTCGGCGGTGGCGGCGTAGGTGAGTTTGTCGCTGGCATAGAAGTGCGTTACGCGAGACAGTTCCACCAGCTCTAGTTTGTCGCCGCTGCGTGAGGCAATGCGTTCCAGCCAGCGGGTACGCGGGGTTTCTAAAGCGGCGCCGATTTGCGTGAGCAGCGCGCGCATGTCGGGCGCTGGCTGGTGGTCTCCACAAAGACGCTCGGCCTTCGACAGGGCACGCTCCAAGTGCGCCGGCTCGATGGGCTTCAGCAGGTAGTCGATGGAGTTCACCTCAAAGGCTTCGAGCGCGTGCTGATCGTAGGCGGTGGTGAAAACCACCAGCGGCTGTTTTTCGAGTTCCGCTAAAAGTTGGAAGCCCGTCAGCTCGGGCATGTGGATATCCAGGAACAAGAGCTCGGGCGGAGACTGGCGAATTTGTTGCACCGCTTCCAACGGGTCAGCGAAAGCGCCGGCGATTTCTGCGCGCCCGCTGGCTTCGAGCATGCGGCGGAGGCGCTCTAGGGCGAGAGGCTCGTCGTCGACAATGAAGGTCTTTGATCATGCGACTGAGGATGGGAATAGCAGGCGCACCGTGGTCCAGCCATCGTGGCGGGTGACCCGCAAATCAGCAGCGTTGCCGAAAAGGATCGCCAGGCGGTTGCGAAGGTTGTCGAGGCCGTGGCCCGGCCCGGCGGAGGCGAGCGAAAAGCCCGGTCCCGTGTCGGAAACTTCAATTTGCAAGTGTCCGTCGGTCTGCTGAGCGTGGACGCGAATTTCGCCGCCGCGCCGCTCCGGCGCAATGGCGAACTTAATGCTGTTTTCGATCAGGGTCTGGACGGCGAGCGGCGGCAAGCGTAGACCGGCGATCTCGTCAGGCGCATCCACCTGATAGCGCAGCCGCGATCCCAGGCGAGCCTGTTCGATCTCCAGGTAATCGCGCACGATCTTTATTTCCTGATCGAGCGGCACCAGGCCGCGCGCGTGCGCGTCCAGCGAAAAGCGCAGCAGCGCGGCCATGCGTTCCATCAGGCGCTCGGCGCGTTCGGGGTCAACTGGAATGAGCGCCGAGATGGAGTTGAGCGTGTTGAACAGGAAGTGCGGATGGATGCGCGATTCGAGCGACGCCAACTGCGCTTCGGTGGCCAGATTCACGGCGCGCTGGCGCTCCATCTCCTGGCGATGGAGGCGTCCCTGCATGCGCGCGAATACGGTGGTGACCAATCCGAAAGCCAGCGTGATGAAGATGCAAATCGCTAAGTTTTCGCGTGCCGCGAACCAGTATCTGGACCAGCGGAACATGCCTAGAGCCGCGATGGCGGCGGTGCCCAGCAGGCAGCCCACGACAGCCAGGCCAATCAGCGCGAGCGTGACTGCGGTCCATTCGTAGGCGGGTCCGCGGCGGCCGATGGCCGGATAGAGGCGCGGGATCACGAACCGTGCCGGTAAGCCGATGGAGTTGGCAAAGATGACGCCGATGACAACGCTCTGCAGCAGAACACGCTGGCTAAGGATGACGCCGGTCAACAATAGGAACGCGGCGGGAATCGCGCCGGCCACGCTGTTGACCAGCAATTGGATCGCGAAGTCTTTCAGGTGGTAGCGGCGCGCGGCGGTTGCCATGGCTTCTCCTATTTTGCGGCGTGGCAGCCCAGGCAGCCAGCTTCGCGCGGGGCCAGCGTTTTGGTTTGCAGCCACTTTTCGGCGCTCGCGGCGTAGGGCGTGCCCGGCAGCGTCGCGCGGATGCGTTCGAAGGTAGCGGTGGCCGGGCCGTCTTTGCCCAGGCGCGCGTAGCCGTCGGCCAGGCCGATCAGCAATTCGCCGCGCGGGTGCGTGCCTAAAGAATCGAAGCCGGTCCTGTTGGATTTCCAGCGCGCGTTCGTAATCGCTGACGGCTTTTTCGATCAAGGGACGCGCCATTTCAAGGCTGGGCAGGTTCCGCGAGGCGGTGAGCAGCGCGGCCCCGCGCGGGATGCGGACGCTCACTCGATCCGGCGCGATGGCGACGGCGGCATCCATTTCGCTGAGCGCGCGCTGCCAGAATTCACCGCCCTTAGCGCGGTCTCCGGCTTGGAAAAACTGGCCGCTCTTATAAAGCGTGCCGGCGCCGTGCCAGACCATGGCTTCGGCGTTCTGCGGATTGGCAGCCAGGGCATCTTCGCAGAACTTCATGGCCCTGTCGAATGCCGGCTGGTCGCCGGTGAATCCGGCGAAAAAGTCATTGCGGACCTTCATGTCGAAGCGATCTTGGCCGGAGGCTATACCGAAGAGGGTCAGGCCAAGGCCGATCGCGGTCACGGTAGCTTTGAGAATGCGATGCATGTGGAAATCTCCTTCGTGTTCCACAGTAAGCGGCGCGGCGCCTTCCTGCCCCTGGTTTCCGATGAAAGGCGGAAAAAACGGATGAACGGTGGCTAATCGTCGCTGCCCAGAATCCCGCTGATCACGTCCAGCCCCTTGTGTTCGTCGCCGCCGCTGCGCGTCGGAGCCAACATTCGCCGCATCTTCTCGAGCGTCATCGACTGCACGATCACTTTCCCGGGCCCCGTGAGTGTCGCCAGGAAAAAGCCCTCACCACCAAACAAAGCGCGCTTGATGCCGCCGACCAGTTGAATGTCGTAGTCCACCGTTTCCTCGAACGCCACAATGCAGCCCGTCTCGATTTGCAACGCCTCGCCCGCCGCCAGCGTGAATTCCAGATGATCCCCGCCCGCGTGGATGAAAGCAGTGCCCGGCCCGGTGAGCTTTTCCAGAATAAATCCTTCGCCGCCGACCAATCCTGCGCCCAGCCGTTTCGTAAAAGCGATGTTGAGCGTGACGCTAGACTGCGCGCACAGGAAACTATCGCGCTGCACTAAAATCGATTGCCCCGCCGCCAGAGCCAGCGCCTGAATGCGTCCCGGATAATCGCCCGCGAAGCCCACTTCCCCAGGCGTCGCACAGCGAAAGTAAGTAAGGAACAAGGACTCGCCCATCAGCGTGCGCTTCAAAGCGCCTAGAAGCTTATCGCCGAGCGTCTCACCGCTCATGCGGGTTTCCCACTCCACCGCCGGCTGCTTGTAGACCATCTTGCCGGCCTCCGCGTATAGCTCCTGTCCCGGTTGCAGGCGGATGCGAGCCACCTGCAGGTTGTCGCCGAAAATATTGAAGTCCAGTGGCGCAACCGGCGGTGCCGCCGCCGCGGTCACGCCCCCAAACGGCGTTCCACAACTAATGCAGAAACGAGCCGTGTCGGGCGCCTGCGCCCCGCAAGAAGTACAAAAAGCCATGCTCTTGATGTTAGAACACGCGGCGAGCGATGTGGAACAATAAGGACATGAAGCGTCCATTTGCAACCACTGTCTGGCGGGAAGGCGACTGGTACGTCGCGCAGTGCCTGGAAGTGGACGTAGCAAGCCAAGGCGAGACGGAAGACGAAGCTCTCGCGAATCTCAAGGAAGCGCTGGAACTGCACTTTGAATCACCGCAACCGACGCGCGCCCCGAAGCTCCGTATGATCGAGGTTGAGGTTGGGGCGACTTAGCCCTCAGCCCTTCCGCGAGGTGAAGCGCAGACTCGAAGCCAGCCAGAAGGGCAGCCACGTAAAGTTCGTACGAAGAAACGGTGATATCGTAGACACCGCCATTGTTCCAAGGAAGTCCGAAATTCCGGTGGGCACTTTGCACAGCATTCTGAATCAAGCCCACATAGATCCACGCGATTGGGACCGTCTGGGCTGACTAAACGCCCACGCGTGCCGGCTGCGGTTTGCTCTTCGTACCCTTTTGCAGCCACATGCGCGCCCGGAAGAGCATCAACACCAACAGGATGCCGAAATACATCAGCGGCTCGCGCACGTTGGACTTCACCAGCCAGTAATAGTGGATCACGCCCGCGAGCGTGCAGAAATAAACCAGCCGGTGCAGCAACTGCCAGCGCTTAGGACCCAGCCTCCGCACCATCGCCGCCGTGGATGTAACCGCCAACGGCACCAGCATCAAGAAACCGGCCGTGCCCACCGTGATGTAAGGCCGCTTCACCACGTCCGCGTAGATTCCGGACGGACTAAACATCTGGTCAAAGATCAAATATGTCAGCAGATGCAGGCACACGTAGAAAAACGCGAACAAGCCTAGCATGCGGCGGAAGCGCGTCAACAAAGGTTGCTCGAAAATCTTACGCAGCGGAGTCACAGCCAGCGTGATCAACAGGAAGCGCAGCGCCCAGTCCCCGGTTTTATGCTCGATGAACTCGATGGGGTTGGCGCTCAGGTCGCCCGTGAATCCGCGCCATACCAGCAGCAGCAAAGGGATCAGGCAGAGGGCGAAAAGCGCTCGCTTAGTCCAGGGGCTAAATAGGATTTTCTTCATCCGCGGTTGCCCCTCGGCTCTTTAGTAGTTCTTGCGCAGGTCCATCCCGCTGTATAGGCCCGCCACTTCAGGATAGCCGTTGAACATCAGCGTCTTCTTCTTGAACAGTTCACCCAGGCGGCGCTCGGAAGCCTGGCTCCAGCGCGGATGATCCACCGTCGGGTTCACGTTCGAGTAGAAACCATACTCGCCCCGGTTGGCGATATTCCAAGTGGTGGGCGGCTGCTTGTCGGTGAGCGTAATCTTCACGATCGACTTGATGCTCTTGAACCCGTACTTCCACGGCACCACCAGCCGGATCGGCGCGCCGTTCTGGTTGGGCAGCGTTTCCCCGTAAAGTCCCACGGCCAGCAGCGCCAGCGGATGCATGGCTTCGTCCAGCCGCAAACCCTCGACATAAGGCAGATCGATACCCGCGCGATCCCCCAGTGGCATCTGTTTCTTGTCGTAAAGCGTCTGGAACGCCACGTATTTGGCCTTACTATTCGGCTCGACGTCCTTGAGCAGCGCGGCCAGCGGGAAGCCGATCCAAGGAACCACGATGGACCAAGCCTCCACGCAGCGATGGCGGTAAATGCGCTCCTCAATCGGCGCGATCTTCATCACCGAATCCAGATCGTAGGTCTTGGGCTTGTCCACCAGCCCGCCCACTTGCACTTGCCAGGGAGACGGCCGCAGAGTATTGGCATAGCGCGCCGGCTCGTCCTTGCCTGTGCCGAATTCGTAGTAGTTGTTGTAAGTGGTGATGTCTTCTTTAGGCGTGATCTTCTCATCCACCTTGTAGTTGCTCTTCACCACATTATTAAGCTTCATGGTGGCCTCGGCCGCGCTGGGCAGCGCCCAGGCGCCCACGATGGCCGAGGTGCCCGCTGCCAGGAACCGGCGGCGGTTCACATACAAACTCTTCGGCGTTACCTCAGAGTAACGAAGATCTGCAGGTTTACGAATCAACATAAGGCCTCTACCCAAATCTTACTCCAATGTATGGGAGGCCGGAGCCGATCTCGCTCCAACCCCCTGTCTGCTATACGTATGCCGCGTGTTCCTGGATTGAACTAGCGCCGTTCCCGCCCGCCTTCGCGCCGCTCATGCATTTCGCGCCGGTCGAAACCGCCCCGCTGGTAGCGCGGCAAGCTGTAAGGATGCGCATAACCCGGCCGCACTCCTACCCACGGACGATTATTGATGAAAAAGGCATGTTCACCCCAGCCGAAACGGATGCCGCCGCCGAACCATCCCCAGGGCGCGAAAGCCGCTCCCAGCGTGATTCCAGGCCCGAAGCGAATGCCCAGTCCGACGCTGAAACCCGGTCGAGGCGCGAAGAACACGATCGCCGGGTCGTAATAAGGAACGTAATAGAAGCCCGGATCCACTGGAACGATGTCGATATACGGTCCGTTATTCACCCTGATCTGCGGCGTGCTGCGCAGATAGCCATAATCCCAGGCGCGACGGCGCATGCGCTGTACCGCGTCCATCACCCCGGCGCGGTTGGCCAGGAAGGCGTCGCCCAACGCGCGCGTCCAGCCGATGTCGCGCGCCATCATATCGAGCACATCCGGGAAGGGCAGCAGCGCCTGCACGCTGGGATCGAACCACAAGTGGTCATCCTGAATCGCGCGCGCCAATTCCGGACCGTGCAAATACCCATGCCGGTGCGCCCAGGCTTCAGCGTCGAAGATCTGATCGGAGAAGCCAGCGGCCGCCAGAATGTTTCCCAACAGCGGGTCCGGATAGAGCGCGATGCGATCCACTAGCCGCTCCAAATCCTGCGGAGACTGCGGGGGAGGATAGTTCTGTGGATACCCCTGCGGCGGGGCCCCTTGCGGGGGCGGGTACGGCTGGGGCGGCTGCGCCAGCCCCGAGAAGGCGAATACACCCAGAAATACTGCGGCGAAAGCTAGACGTTTCATACGACAATTCTCCTGTCTTTTTTGACGCCCCGGCCAGGCCCAAGATTACTTAGGAAACCTTAATCACAACCCGCCCGCGGATCGCGCCACCAATGATTTTATCGCCCAAATCGAACACCGCTTCAAGTGGGGCTTCCTGGGTCATGCTGTCGAGCAGCGGCAGCGGCAGATCACGGGTCAAACGCTCCCACATCAGCAGCCGGTCGCTTCCCGAGACGTACACCGAGTTAATTCCTAGCAAGTTCACGCCGCGCAGGATGAAGGGAAAGACCGTGGTGTTGAGCGCCGCCCCGCCCGCCACGCCGCACGCCGCCACACTCCCGTTCGCCACCAACCCCCGCACGATCGCAGCCAGCGTATCCCCGCCCACGCTATCGACGGCCCCCGCCCAGCGCTCCGAATCGAGCGGCCGTTTGGACGGCGCCGTCAATGTGTTGCGGTCCAGAATCTCGCTCGCCCCCAGCGATCGCAAGTAGTCTCCCAATTCCGCCCGCCCCGTCGACGCAACCACTTTGTAACCCAACTTCGCCAGCACCGCCACCGCCACGCTGCCCACGCCCCCCGCCGCCCCCGTGACCAATACTTCCCGTCCCCCCGGCGCCACCCCATGCCGTTCCAGCGCCACCACGCATTGCATGGCCGTGAACCCCGCCGTCCCGATCGCCATCGCCTGCTTGAGCGTTAACCCCTGCGGCAGCCGCACCAGCCAGTTCGCGTCCACCCGCGCCAGCTCCGCATAACCGCCCCAGACGGTTTCCGACAGTCCGAACCCCGTGATCACCACTTCATCGCCCGGCTTCCAATCCGCCGCAGCCGACTCCTCCACCACCCCCGCCAGATCGATCCCCGGAATCATCGGAAACTTGCGGATCACCCCCGGCCGCCCCGTAACGGCGAGCCCGTCCTTATAATTCAAGTCCGAATACCGCACTCGCACCAGCACATCGCCCGCCGGCAGGCTGTCGCGGTCGAGTTGCTGAATGGACACCTGGGTTTTCCCGTCCTGCTGCGTCGCATATACGGCTTTGAAAGTGGACATAGCTGCTCTCCAGGATATTGGAAATTACGACGATAGAGGGGTGCGGAGGAATTACGAAATATGATGTGTCCCGGCTGCGGCGCCCCCATGAGTCTAGACGCCGGCAAGGATTTCCTGGCCTGCCGATACTGCGGCACCACCCACTTCCCTGACCCCAATCCCGACGGCGTGCGCGTCCTCGATGAGCCGTCCGATGAACAATGCCCGCGCTGCAAGGTCGCGTTAGTTCAAGCCGCGATCGCCGGCGAGCGCGTGCTCTATTGCCAACGCTGCCATGGCCTGCTGATCGATATGGATGGGTTCCTGGCCGTGGTCGAAGACCTGCGCTCCCGCCACGAGACCTCCGAATACGCCGGCGTCCAGCCCGACTGGGGAGCCCTGGACCGCCGCACCAACTGTCCCAAGTGTTCGAAGGAAATGGACACCCACCCCTACGGCGGTCCCGGCAACGTAATCATCGATACCTGCGAAAACTGTTCCCTAAATTGGCTCGATTACGGCGAACTCCAACACATCGTCCGCGCCCCCGACGAGAAATACGTGATCGCGATCGATGAGGATGAGCGGTTGAAAGCTAAACAATAGCGTTGAAATATCCACCGAATTGTGGTCAGATGATGCGCAAGCGGTCATGAAGTTACGGTTAGTAACGCTCAGCATATTGCTCACGGCCAGCCCGGCCTTCTGCGGCGTTGCCGCACTCTCCTCAGTCGGCCGACTTCTAGCCCAGGCCGACCAGGTGGTGGTCGCGACGGTGCGAAATAGCAGCAGCGCAGAACACACCTTAAATATTGACTTAACGGTGAGCAGAACGATTAAAGGATCCGCGATTGTAGGCTCAAGCATTTCCGCAACGCTGTCGTCTCCCAACGTCAGGACCCTTACTCCTGGAACGGTCGAAACTAGCGGCGCAGTGGTCTCGAGTGAGTTGAAAGAGAAGACTGGCGTCTGGTTCCTACAAGCGTCCGGCTCTAGCTGGATTGTACTGTCATTAGTAATTGGTGACCTCTCTACCGACGACCTCTATATCCCGGTGCCTCCCGGGCAACTGCCCGCGCCCTATTTATACGATTCCAGCGCCGACCCGAAGACAAAGTTGGCAGTGGAGATCGGCGCCGCCGCAGAAGACCCAATCACCGTTCTCGCGATTTCGCGCTTAGCAGCACAGCGCATGTTAGTTGACCTCGATCCAGACCTTCAGCCCGTCTTTAATCAACTGGCTTCATCGCCCCGACCCGCTTCCAGGGCCATGGGATGGGCAGGCCAAATTCGGCTCGGCACGCCGAGCGTTTTAATCGCAGCGGTGAGGTCCAATCTAGCGTCGTCCACCGCGGACCCTCAGGGTCAAATAGCGAACTCAGTATGCGTGTATCGCAATACTGACCCTCGCGGAATAGCGGCGTTGGGCGACCTTGTAGGTTCCCAGTATCCCGATGCGATGAGATTCTGCGCCACGTACGCCTTGAGAGAGATACATTCGAAGGAGACGTTGCCGTTTCTGGAAAAACTTTTGAGTGATAACTCAGCACAGATTCGATATGACGCTGTTATCGGCATCGCCCAGTATGCCATTTCATTCCCGATGGTAGGAATTGGCGAGAAACCCGCTACCATCGCAACGTTCACGCCACCACCCAATGTCACGGATGAGATGCGACAACATTATCCCTCGCAGGGCCTGTTCCTGAAGAACGAACAAGAGTACGTCTCCTACTGGAAATCCTGGCTAGCTGCGCATCCCGTGCGGTAAAGCGCGCTACCGAATTCGTCCTCAGCATAGATTTGCCGGAGTGGTGCTATGCTGCACTCAGAAGTCGCCTCCACTAAGGCCCATGCACATGAACGATTCCGCCGCCATGACCTTCAAGACCAAATTGCAAGACGGAAGAATCCCGTTGCCCAGCCGCCTGCGAACTCTAGCCGGTGTCTCTGACGGCGATCCGGTCAACGTCACCCTCATTCAGGGGCTCTTCGTCGTAACGCCTGCCCGCCGCAACCGCCTTAGCCAAGCCGCGAAGCCGCAGCGGCGCAAAGTAGTATTGAGCCGCCTGCAGCGCCGAAGCCCCGGCGTCGCTTAAAGCCATGTGGGCAGACTCCCATCGTCATGGCACCAGACAAGATGACGATGCGGGAGATCGACGCGCTGATCGCCGAAGTCCGCGCGGAGCAAGCGTTAAAACGCAAGGTCAAGCAATCTGCTAAATGATCCGGGTCGTCCTGGACACCAACGCGGTCGTCTCCGCTCAGCTCAAACCCTCAGGATTAGAAGCCGCCGTGCTCTTACTCGCATTGCGTGGAGTTGTCGCTCTCTGCGTCTCGCCGCCAATTTTGGCCGAGTATCAAAGGGTACTTTACAAACCCAAGCTAAAGTTCAATCCACGCCGGGTGGAAGCGGTTCTCTCGGATATCGGTGCCGCAAGCAGCTTGGTCCATCCAGCTCGTGTTCTCGCGTTGGCTAGTCACGAACCGGACAACCGCTTTCTGGAATGCGTGCAGGGCCGCGCAGGCTGACTACCTGGTCACGGGAAACAAGAGACATTTTCCCAAACAGTGGGGATCGGCAAAGATCGTGAACGCCCGCGAATTTCTGAACAAGACAGCGCTGCTGGATCTGCCCTTCCTCTAGTTACCGCACCACCCCCACCGCCGGACTACTAGCCGAAGCATACAACTTCTTCGGCATCCTCCCCGCCAGGAAAGCATGCCGCCCGGCCTGCACCCCCAAGTTCATCGCCGTAGCCATCTCCACCGCGTCCTCCGCCTCCGCGATAGCGGTATTCATGAGCACTCCCTCGTACCCCAACTCCATCGCAATCGCAGCGTCCGACGCCGTGCCGACCCCCGCGTCCACAATCAGCGGCACCTCCGTAATCATCTTCATGTT
>CAVVZG010000032.1:0-4862 GCA_963752205.1 Bryobacterales bacterium
ACTGAGGAACGGCGCCGGCGGGACGGTGGGCAATGCAGGCATCGCTGGAATAGCGGGCGGCGGATAACCGTGGTCTGCGCCGTTGGCCACAACCTGCGGGATGCGGTTCACGCGATCCATTTTCGGCACCACCATTTCCCAGCGCGCCCTCGATTCGGACTCAACCGGCCACTGCTGTGCGTGCGCAACCACGGTCCCCGCCGCCACCGCTGCCAGGCTGGCTTGATGGCGCTCCACCGTTGCGGCCAATTTCAAATCCACAGCCTCGATGAGACTCAACTGCGCCGTCACGCTAGCCCACGTGACCGCGAAGTGAAAACTCTTCGACGGCTCCGCACGCCCGTTACTAGAACGCGGCCCATTGACCCCGAATCGAGGGGCTACCGATCTGCGCGTAGAATCCTGCATCCTCGCCTGCCAACTGGTACCCCAGCGTGGCTCAATGAAATATTCTAGGTATCGTCACCTAGCTCTGCGGAGTTTAGAGTACTAGTGTTAAACGGCGCAGCCTCCCGCGAATGCGTGCAAAATGCCGCTATTTACTGCTCTCCGGAGCCTTAACAAAAACTAAGGGAAAGGTCTTAGGTAAACTGTGCAGGTGAGGCGATCGCACTGACTAGGCCGCTCGAAGATGTCACCGTTCTGGATCTGACGACGGCGCTCGCGGGCCCCTTCGCCACCATGCTGCTGGCTGGATTGGGCGCGCGCGTCATCAAGATAGAGAGCCCTACCAGCCCCGATACCTGCCGTGAAAACTCGCCGTATCTAGGCGCGGGGGGTGCCACCCTCGCGCGCCAGCATCCCGACGATGTCTCCATCTCCGCCATCAACCGCCTGCGCAATAAATTGGGCGTGACCCTGAATCTGAAGAACCCCGAAGCCCATGCAGTTTTTGCCGACTTACTGAAGAAGGCGGATATCGTAGTCGAGAACTTCAGCCGCGGAACCATCGATCGCCTGGGAGCCGGCTACGCCTTCGCGCGCGAAATCAATCCGCGAATCGTCTATTGCTCCATCACCGGTTTCGGCGACGAAAACGGGTCCGGGTCCGGAAAAGCCGCGGACGCCATCATTCAAGCTCTGAGCGGAATCATGCTGACTTCCGGAAATACCGGCGACCCGCCCGTGCGCATCGGCGTGCCCTTCGCCGATCTAAGCGCACCCTTGTTTGGAGTGATCGGAGTCCTGGCCGCGCTCCTTCAAGCCCGCCGCACCGGCATCGGCCAGCACATAGATGTTTCGATGCTGGGAGTGCTCACCATGCTAGTGGCTAGCGAGCCCTTCGATGTTCTGGAACGTTGCGGTGTCCCCGCGCGCACCGGCCAAACCGCCCCGCGCCTCGCGCCCTTCGGCATCTACCCCGCCCGCGACGGCTATCTTGCCATCTGCGCGTTCACCGAAGCGTTCGCGAAGAATCTGTTCATCGCGATCGGCCGCCCTGAATTAACCACCGACGTCCGCTTCGCCACACGCGACGCCCGCGTCACCAACGTCGCCGAAGTGGATCGCATTGTCGAAGAATTCACCCGCGCGCATTCCGTCCAGGAAGCCGTAGCGGCACTCGATCAAGCCGGCGTTCCCGCCGCCGAAGTCCGCGATCCCACCACGGCCGTGCGCGATCCCCGAGTGATCGCCCGTGGAGAAACCATGGCCCTGCTTCACCCCAAGTTCGGAGCCGTCGACGACGTCTACGGTATGGGCCTGCCCATGAAGTTCTCCGGCGCCGAGACCGGCTTCGATCAGCCACCACCCGCAGTCGGCGAACACAACGACGCAGTCTACGGTGGTCTGCTAGGTTACCCGCCCGAACAAATCGAAAAGCTGCGATTGAATCGAATCATCTAAGGCAGCTTGTAAGCCACAAATTCCGCCGGAACGCCCGCGCCGCCGATGGCAACCACAATATACTGCTTGCCATTCAACAGATAAGTCATCGGCGTTCCCGTTTGCCCCGCCGGCATCGGGACCGCGCCCACTTCCTTACCCGTAGCCTTGTCGTAAGCGCGCAGCATCGCTCCGCGCTGCCCTGACGGCATCGTGAACATGCCGCTCTCACCGGCAACCAACAGCGTGCTAGTCACCAGAGTACCGATCACGCCCGCTCGCCCCGTGCGGGGAATCGTGAGCCCCTTCAGCGCCGGATGATTGCGCACGTTGTCCGGAGTCTCCCCATGCGCGATCTGCCACAGGATCTCGCCCTTGTTCAAATCGATGGCGCTGATGCTCCCATACGGCGGCTTGATCATCGGCAGCCCTTGCACATTCAGCGCGGCCGGAGCCCCCACCGTGCCCGGCGGTTTCCCTAACACATACGCCATGTCGGTGCGCCCCGGCTCGGGCTGCACCACGCCAAACGGCACCAGCGTCCTTTGCGAAAACACATACAAGATGTGAGTCTCCGGATCGAACGACCCTCCCGGCCAATTCGTGCCGCCGCCAAACCCCGACATCGCGAGCGTCGCGATCGGACCCTCTGGCTTCGCGAGCACCGGCGGCGTGAAGATCGGCCCCAGCTTATAACGCGCGGCAATTTTCACCGCTTCAGCGCGCAGTTCCGGAGTGAAGTCGATTAAGTCATCCATCGACGAACCCTGCCGCTCATAAGCCGGAGGCTTGGTGGGAAACGGCTGGGTAGCGCTCGTCTTCTCGCCCGGCACAGTCGACTGTTCCACGGCCCGCTCCACAATCGGCCACACCGGCTGCCCGTTGGTGCGATCCAGCACATACAGAAACGATTGTTTCGTCGGCTGCGCGACCGCCTTCACTGTGCGTCCATTGACAGTAATATCCACCAGCATCGGAGCGCACGGAATATCCATGTCCCACAGCCCGTGATGCACCAACTGGTAATGCCACTTGCGCTGACCGGTCTTCAGATCCACAGCCACTATGCTCTCGCCGAACAGCCCGTTGCCCGGCCGGTGGCCGCCGTAGAAATCGCCGGTCGGCAATTCCACCGGCAAGTAAGCCAGCCCCAACTCTTCATCGACGCTGATCTGTCCCCACACGCCCGTGTTGCCCGTGTAGTCCGCGGAATCCTGCTCCCAAGTGTCGTAACCAAACTCTCCCGGTTTCGGGATCGTGTGAAAGATCCACAACCGCTTACCCGTCCGCACATCGAACCCGCGTACGAAACCCTTCACGTTGCGCTTACTCTTCGGAACGTCCCCAGCCTTGCCCGCGGCACCCACGATCACGGTGTCGCCAGCCACCACCGGCGCAGCATGCAGTCCGATCTCATCGTTCATCAGGTCGATTTCCTGATCGTCATTGAGCTTCAAATCGACAGAGCCGTCTGTGCCGAATGCCGGAATGGCCGCACCCGTCTTCGCATTAAGAGCAATCAAACGATAGCCCGGTGTGACGTAGAGAATCCGTTCCTCGCGCCCGTCCGTCCAATAAGCCAGCCCTCGTCCCGACAGCCGGCGCGGAGCCACTGTTGCTCGCTCGCCCTCCCGCTCGCCATGGACCCAAATCAGCTCGCCTGTCGCAGCGTCAAGCGCGACTACCGCCCGCCGCGATCCAGCCGTCGAATACAAAACACCGCCCACCGTCAGCGGAGTAGATTCCAGATTGAACTCCGGCCGCGGTCCCAGATTTTCCGTCTTGAATCGCCACGCCACTTCCAGATTCTTAAAATTGCCAGCGTCGATTTGCTTGAGCGGCGAGTAGTGCGTGTTCCCCAGATCCCCGCCGTAAGTGCGCCATTCCCCATTTTTCGCCCCGGATTGAGCAAACGCCGGCAGGCACGCCAGCAGCAACAACCCGAATTTCATTTATCGAGCCCCTGCGCCGGCAGCGACAATCCCGGCGTCTGCCGGTAATCGCCGATGCAATCCTTCAACGTATCCACCGCGTCGCGCCCCTCCCACCCGCAACAGTAGCGAATGCATTTCTCCGGAGGAACATAGGTAGCTTGCAGCTTCTTGCGGTACTCCGGATACATCGTCTCCGCCCCGCCCATCACCGTCTCCTCCGGAATGTGGAAAATCTTGGTGACTTCATTCACGAACGTATTGGACCCAGGAAGAATGTGCGGCACCGCGCCCGTTCCATCCAGCCGCGCCACCTCAGCCGCCGGACTGCACGGCTCTGGCGTCGGCGGAATCTGCACCTTCGGGTCCAGCTTCCAACTCCGGCTCAGCACAAACGGCTCCGTCAAATAAACCGGAGTCGTCAATCAGCGCCGTGATGGTAAGCGTATCCCCGTGCCGCATGATGTGCTCGGTCACTGTAGCCTGATCGCTGCTCGGCACGCCGTTGCGCCGGATGTAGCCGGCTTTAATGTGCGTCGTATAGGCAGTGAGAACGTCCCCTTGCCACACGCCCGTCGTGAACCCCGCATACGGATGCGGAGCGTTCTTTGCTGGGTGCGGCCGCCCGTCCATCCAGATCGTAATGACATCGCGATCCGGCGCCGCGCTGATTTTCCAGGCAATGGTTTTTCCCGTGACCGGCTCCGTCTCCGCCCACATCTTGATACTCTGCGGACCGATCACCACGTACTGCGGAGGATAAAACAAACATTGCCGCTCCGGCAGCGACAACAGCGACGCCGAATAGCTCAGCGCCCTGGCGCGAGCCTCATCGTTGATCGGCAGCCCAATGTAGTCGACCGCTTCCGGCCCTGGATTCCGATCCTGCCAATCCTGATGCTGCCGCGTCGACCAGTTCCCCGACAAATCAATCTCCGCAAAGGCCGGGGCTCCCGCCAGCACCACCATTGCAAAAGCGATAAACAATTTCATATCACTCTCCTACCATCTCGACGAACAAGGCGTCGGATCCCACTTCGCACCATCCGCTTCTTTTTTGAAGTGCAGCGCAGTGACCCACTGCTCTTGCAGAAACTCCGGATCGTC
>CAVVZG010000033.1:0-5866 GCA_963752205.1 Bryobacterales bacterium
CCAGCAGATTCAGCAGCCCGATCCGGCGCTTGCTGCGTTTGCTCCCGATGCAATCTTGTTCGCGATGGACTGGCGCTGGTTGGGGCTGGCCGAGGAAGAAGCGGACGCTGGCGCCGCGGTTGCGGAGCGCCTGCGGCAGATCGAAGAACTGTGGACTGCCTGCCGGCAACGGTTCCACGCGCAGGTGTTGCAATGTAACTTTGAGGTTCCTCCAGACGCGGGTTATGGGCTGCTCAGCGCGGCGCTGGCGGGCGGGCGCGGGCGGCTGTTGCGTGCGCTCAACCTCGAATTATTGGCGGCGGCCCAACGGTCCCCCGGAGTAGCGATCGTGGATGTCGAGCAGGCATCGGCGGAGTTTGGGCGGCGCGACTGGTCCGATGCGGCGCTGTGGAACGTGAGCAAGCAGTATCCGGCTCCGGGCGCCTTGCCGGCGCTGGGGCAGGAGATCACAGCGGTGCTGCGCGCGGTGTATGGGCTCAGCGCCAAATGCGCGGCGCTGGATCTCGACGCCACCTTGTGGGGCGGCGTGATTGGCGAAGACGGGGTGCAGGGCATCCTGCTCGGCGGCACTCCAGCGGGCGATGCTTTCGTGGCTTTTCAACGCTACTTGTTAGGATTGTCGAAATCCGGGGTGTTGCTGGCGGTGTGTTCGAAGAACAACGAGGCCGACGCGCGCCAGCCTTTCCGCGAACATCCTGAAATGGCGCTGAAGGAAAGCGACATCGCGTTGTTTCGTGCCAACTGGGAGCCCAAGGAAGCGAACCTGCGCGCGATCGCGGCGGGGCTGAATATCGGCCTGGATGCGGTGGTGTTCATCGACGACAATCCCGCCGAACGGGCGCGCATACGGCAGACGCTGCCGGAAGTAGAAGTGGTGGAACTGCCCACGGAGCCCAGCCTGTATGCCGCCGCAGTGGCGCAGCGCCGTTTATTCGATAAGCTGTCACTCACCGCCGAAGACCGTGAGCGGACCACTTCCATTCAGCAAAACCTGGAGCGCCAGAGCTTGGCCGGAAGCGCCAGCAACCTCGACGAGTACCTGGCTGGCTTGGGGATTCGCGTGGAGCTGTTTCCCTTCGACGACCTTAATCTGGCACGCATCGTGCAATTGATTAACAAGACCAACCAGTTCAACGTCACCACGCGGCGCCGCACGGAAACTGACGTGCGCGCGTTGATGGCGCAGGGCTGCTATACGCAAGCCATGCGCACATCAGACCGTCTGGGCGATAGCGGACTCACCGGTATCATCATCGCCATTCCGGAAGGCGACACGCTGCGCCTCGATACCTGGCTGATGAGTTGCCGCGTACTGGGCCGCAGGATCGACGAAGCCATGTTCGCCGCTCTGGTGGAATTCGCGCGCCGCGCGGAGTTTCGCCGGGTGCGCTGCGAGTACCTGCCCACGCCAAAAAACGATGTGGTCCGCGATCTGTTCGAAAAATTAGGCTGCACTCCCGAGCGGCCGGCGGGCGAGTCGCGCTTTTTCGAATGGTCCACTGAACGCGTCGCGGCCATGCCCTCGGTTCTCCATTGCGAGGACCGCACCCAATCGGGCGCGCTGCTCTCCGAAAGGTAATAATGTCACTCGATAGCAGGCTGCAGAGCGTATTCCGCGAAGTGTTCGACGACCCGTCGCTGGCGCTCTCCAGCGATTTCTCACCCCAGACCTGCGAGGATTGGGACAGCGTCCGCCACGTCGAACTGTTGATCGCCATGGAAGAAGAATTCGGGATCAAGTTCACCACTGAAGAAGCCGCGAGTCCCGCCAGCGCGACGCAGTTTAAGACGTGGCTGCGTGCCAAAGGCGTTCCTGAATAAATCATGTTCGACGTAACGGCCCTGGCCGAAACGGATCTGGTGGAGGCCAGCCGTTTCTTACGAGCGGTGTTCGGCGAGGTCGAAAACTATCCGCCGTTTCAGCTTGCAGCGCTGCGCTGGAAAGGGTTCGACGCGCACCCTTTTGCCGCGGCTCCGCGCAGTTTCGGGGTGTGGCATGAACAGCGCCTCATCGGGCACGGCACGGTGGCTGCGCTGCGGTTCTTAACCGCCGCGGGAGAGGTGACGGCTCACTGCGTCATCGATTGGGCGGCAGATCCCAATACGCGGGGCAGCGGGGTAGCGATCTATCAAAAGCTGTTCAAGATGACCGCGATGCAGATTGGGGTCGGAGGCTCCGACGACACGCGGGCGATGCTGCCCCGCATGCGCATGCGGGTGCAGCAGAACATCGGTGTGTATGAACGGCGCGAGCGAGTGCTGGCGCATCATCTATCGACGCGGCGGGATTGGAAGACACCGGCGCGAATCGCGCGCGATCTGGGGCGCAATCTGCGGCGTCCCAGCTTGACTGAACCGCGCGATATCAGCGCGCGCCGCGTGGCGACGTTTTCCGAAGAGGCCGATGTGCCCATGCCTTCGCCCGGCGCGGGAGTCTGTTCGGAGCGAACTGCGGCGTTTCTCGACTTTGCGCTACGTTGCCCGGTGGCGCGTATGGAAGGCTACGTCTTTGAAGCACAGGGCGCGTCCGTCGGCTACTGTGTGCTGAGCCGGGTTGGAACTTCCTGCCGAATCGCGGATCTGTGGATAGAAGCGGCGGGGGATGCCGGCCGCTGGTCGCAGGCATTTGCTCTCGCGGTGCAGTTAGCCACGGCGGACGCGGCTACGGCCTCGATTCTCGCCGGCGGGTCTACGGCGTTTCTGCGAGGTGTTCTCGAAGCGCAGGGATTCCGCCTGCGATCCGAGGAACCTTTATTCGTCCGCGGTTCCGGCGTGGAAGCCGGGGCTGAAATCCACTTCGGCTTTCTGGATTACGACGCCTATTACTTGCCCTAGCGATCGTGCAGGCCTTCGGCCCGTTCAAGAGCGTAGTCGAGCGGCGATTCCGGCTCCATGCCGAAGCGCTTGAGCCGGAAGCGCGGGGCATCCACCGTATTCATGCCGGGCGTGGTGGTGGTGGCCGTGCGAAATCCGGACCGTTCCACGCACTCGACGGCCACGTCCGTGAAATCCGCGGGCGTGCCGTTGGGATAACAGAAGTGCAGCACCGGCGAGCCGAGTTCTTCCGCGATACGCCGCCGGGAGTCCTCGATCTCGGCACATAATGTCGCAGGTTCCTCGATGCGCGAGAGGATGGGATGACTGCGCGTATGCGCTCCGAACTCGATGCCATGCCGCGCCATCTCGCGGACTTCGTCCCAACGCAGGGCTTCTAGCGCGGGAGGCGGTTCGGCGTCGAGTTGTACTTCGAGCAAGCTGGGCAGGCGTTCGATTAGTTCTTCTCGCTCTGCATTGGGTAGTTTTTTGGCTGCCTCGATGATGGTCCGGGCGGCGCTCGTGCGTGCCGCTGCATCGCGCAAATCGAAGCGTTGCGGGCGCGAAGCGACGGTGAGGTCGAAGGCGGTGCGGCTGGTCTTCTCTATGGCGCAAGTCACGCGGTCGGTCCACAACCAGCAGCGCCGGTCCAGGAAATCAGTCACCAGATACACGGTGGCGGGAACGCCCAGCGACTCGAATGCCGGAAACGCATTTTCCAGAAAATCGCGGTACCCGTCGTCGATGGTGATGGCCAGGGTTTTGGGAGGCAGCGGTTTGTTGCGATCGAGAATATCCGCGATCTCGCCTAACGAAAGCACCTGGTAGTGGAGGCGGAAGGCCGTGAGTTGGCGATGCAATTGGTCGGTTACGCCGGCCCGGAAGCGATGGTACATGAGGATGCGAAAACGGTTGCGGTTGCGTTGGCGCAGCAGGTCCAAGCCGCCCATGCCGTGCAGAGCCCCGCGCGCCAATCGCTTGGCCAGGCTCACTTGAACTGGGTCCCGCGGAAGGTCATTTCACACGTAATAGGAAGCCGTTTTTATTGGCGGTGACCAGCAGTTTCTCGCGCTTCGGGTCGATGACGAAGCGATCGTCGGCCTTGACGAATTCCATGATGGATTCGAACGGTCCCGGTCCGAACTGGCAGGATACCGGGTGCCCGTTGATGGAACTGTCCTCCACCACCAAATACTGGCCCGGAGTCACGTACTTCGGGTAGATGGTGAGTTCCTCATCCACGTGATGTTTGCGGTGATCGGAGTCCAGAATCACCATGCGCTGGGTGGTGCCTTCGAGCAAAGGCTCCAGTTGTTGGAATACTTCGGGAGCGGTGGAGGAGTAGCCCGAAATATAGTGGATGCGCGGATGCTGCGGCCGGTCTTCGCGGAGCTGCAGGTCGATCGAAATCACGCGCCCATGGCCCAGAATGTCGAACAGGGTCGCCATGTACAAAGCACTGCCCCCATGGAGCGTACCGGTTTCGATCACGACATCAGGGCGTTTCTCGGAAATAATCTCCTGATAAATCCACAGATCGCTGGGGAATTTTTGACAAGGGACTCCCAGCCAGGACATGTTGTCCCAAGTAGACGGCGCGGAGTCGTAGTAGATGTTGGCGAATAGATCGACCGCGAAGCGCTGCAGGGGCGGTATCTTCATCACTACGCCGCGCAGGAACCACAGGAACGGTCGTGCGGGAAATCTCCGAAAGGAGTGGTCTGCTGCGTACTTCTCCGGCATGGTCGGGGTCGTCACAGCCAAAAGTGTAGCATGCGATTTGCGATTATCTGCTCAACGATTTCACTCATATACGAGGCATCCGCACGGCTCGGTTTCCTCCCACGCGCCTACCGAATTCTTGCACGGGTCTGAGGAAAGCCTGGGCCAGGAACTGCATTTCATTGGGTTCCACCACCCCGAACAACTTGATCAATAGCAGATACGCGGCAGTAAATATGACGCCGCAGACCAGCAGGACGAACAGCGGACGCGATCCGGCCATTAGCGTGCGAACGCCTACCGTCAACGCAGCGGCCATGGCCGCGCTCAGCGCCAGCTTCGCCGTATCCCCCAACAGCGGCAAATGGCGCCGCCCGAAACCAAGCACGCGGCCGAAGATCCAGGCTTGAACGGCACGGTCGGCTACGCCGACGATCATCACGGAGCTAATGGCGCCGATCATTCCGTAGTGGGGAGTGGCCCACCACAACGCCGCCAGAAGAACTACAAAAAAGGCCAGTTTGATTTTTAGCAACAGGTAGCGGTATTGCGCATAGGCGCGCACGATGGGGTCGAACATAAGAACTCCCAGCGGCAGGAGCGTCAAGTTTATGCGGAAGATCGGCCAACTGGCTTGGTAGCGGCTGGAGAATAAAAATTCGATAAATTGCAGGCCCACTACCATGAGGAACGCGTAGACCGGAAACATCACCGCCGCCAGCTTGCGCATGGAGCGCAGCGCGAGGTACAGGATCTGGTCGGTTTGGTTATCGCGCTGCAGCGCCGCCATCTGCGAGATCAGCACGCTGCTGGTGGCCTCGCTCAGCAACTGCACCAGGGGCAACTGGAAGCAGCCTATGGAGTACACCGCGAACGCGGCCGCGCCGAACTGGTTGGACACGAAATAGTTGTGCAGATCGGACTGGAAATACCACACCATTCCCATCAGCCCCAAGGGTGTCGCGTACGACAATTGTTCGCCCAACAAATGAAAGTCGAGGCGCCGCCAGAACCGGGGGAAGCGCAGCGACAGGTAATACAAAAACGCGCCCACCACCAAAACGCCATAGGCTATGGCGGCCCAGATCAGCGAATTCACGGTTCCCCACACTATGGCTGCCGTCAGGAACAATCCGGTGCGCAGGATCTGCGCCACGATGGAAATGATCATCGCCAGCTTCAATTCCTGATTTGCGATGGGCAAGATTTCGACCAGAGTGCAAGGTATCCACAAGAGGATGGTGGCCCCGATCAGCGGCGCGTAGTGGCGGATCTCCGGTTCCTTGGAGACTAGCGAATACGAACTGCTGAACGAAGAGCAGGTAATAAC
>CAVVZG010000034.1:0-13047 GCA_963752205.1 Bryobacterales bacterium
CGCGTGTTCATAATGATGCGCGGAGGGAGACGCGACCACCACTAAATCGATGGCCGCATCGGTAAACACCTCGTCAATATCCGACGCGACCGTCACTTCGGGCAGCCTTTTCGCGACCTCCTCGCGGCGGCTGGTGACGATTTTGGCCAAGCGGAGCCCTGAAACCGAGCGAATCAGCGGTGCATGGAACACCGATCCCGCCAAACCGTATCCTATTAAAGCTACGCTGGTCATCCAGACGCTAGTTTACGCGGCGAGGGCGGGGAAATGGCAGAGAATTAAGGGCTTGCACTGTTTTTGGTTCTGTGCTATCCTCTCTCTAGCTTTTGAAACCCAGTACGTCCGCTTGAACCTCAACGAAACAACCTCGCTAGACCGCTTCAATCGAACCCGCAGGGAATTCCAACGCTAGAAAAGAGAAAAAACGTCAATGAAAGAAACAGGAACGGTGAAGTGGTTTAACGCCGGCAAGGGATTTGGATTTATCGCGCGTGAGAACGGCGAAGATGTCTTCGTGCATTTTTCGGCCATCGAGGCGAGCGGCTACCGCACGCTCGAAGAAGGCGCGCGGGTTTCGTTTGTGGTTACGCGCGGACCGAAAGGTCTGCAGGCCGAACAAGTCAGCCTAGCCTAAAATTCAGCACAGAGCGCCGGTACTCATGCGAGTGCCGGCGCGTTTCCATTCTGCGCCTGCGGATTCACCGCGGCGCAGCTTACCCATCGCGTGTGTCCTAATCGAGCGCGCCTATTCCCAGTTTACGAAAAGAGTAAGTTATGTCCAAAACATGTGGCGATACCGCGCGATTCCACCGCCTGCGCAAACAAAAGATTAACCGCCGCGCCAAGAACCGCCTCCTGCAAGCCGAAATCGCCGCCCGTAAAGCCGAAAAAGCCGTCAAGCCCGCTGCGTAAGGTTCGCGGGTGGCACGAAATGAATGCGGCCGAAGTGGGAAGCAGTCTAAATCCAGAATGCGCCGTCACTCCGGTTCTCGGCAGCGCCCGCGGACTTGTCAAGATGCAGCCTGGTTGGGACGAACCGATGAATTTTGACGAGATGGAAAAACTCTTCTGCGTGTCCGACGGGGCGAGTGCCTGATTGCCGTCGAATGGGATCACCGCAGCCGTCGGAGTGGAAAGACTGAATACCGATAATCATGGATATAATTACCTGCGATGTCGAAAACGACTGCGCTGGTTTTTCGATTTATAGTCCTCGCTTCAATTGCGCCGCCCGCTTGGGGGCAAGGCGCTGCGGTTCCTGCGGGCACAGAGGACGCTGTTAGTCGTCTAGTGAAAGCGCATCAGGCGTGGGGACCTGCGGCAAGCACCCCGAATACTTCGCTCACACTCAAAGAAGCTTCCCGCGAGGGGGCGATCGTTCGAATCAGAATGTACGCGACTGGTTTGCCGAAGGAAGGCACTTATACTCTGATGACCTGGCCAGTAACGCAGCGCGGGCCTGTGGAGTCGTTGCGTGGAGTAACATTCAATGAGTCGGGCCTGGCGGTATGCGCGGGCACCCCCGGCACGTGCGCAGGCGATAAACCCAACGACCCGATCGACGTGGCGTTAAGACCCATTCCCGGTGAACCATCGCGGCTGGCCCTGATATCGGCGGATCAATCGATCAAGATCTTCGCCAAGATCGTTCCCATCCCGCTGAAGGGCGAAGACAAGGGATGTAGCGTCGAGGCGGTATTGCTTACGCCTGGCTCCGAGCTTGTTCTTATTGAAGGAACGGGATTCCCGCCGAACTCCGATATTGTTTTGGATTCCGAATCCGAGGGTGAACGCCACGGCGGGAAAGCCAAGACTGACGCGGATGGCCGGTATGTGAGTGGCATCCTCCCTTATAAGCAGGGCGTGGCTCGCGGGACGGCCAAGGTAAATCTGAAGTCGGCAGGGTGTTCTCCTTCGGTGAGCTTTCCGTGGGGCAAGCGAAATTAGGTCGCTTGCGCAGCCTCCCTCTAGGTGTGTTATATTAAAGGTTCCGATCATCTTGGGAGGTTGGGGCTATGTTAAGTCCTGACCGTTTGGACCATTCAAAAACATGAGCCACAAAACTGGTAAAAAGTATTCTGCTGCGTTCAATCAGGTGGAGCGCAAGCCTTACGCGCTTGAAGAAGCCGTTCCGCTGGTCAAGAAAATCAAGTTCGCCAAGTTCGACGAGACGGTCGAATTGCACATGCGGCTGGGCGTCGACCCCAAGCACGCCGACCAGATGGTCCGCGGCACTGTCGTGTTGCCGAACGGGCTGGGGAAGTCGAAAACGGTCCTGGTGATTGCTTCCGGCGACAAGCTGACGCGAAGCTACCGAAGCCGGTGCGGACTTCGTCGGCGGCGAGGACATGGTCACCAAGATCCAGTCCGAGAACTGGACGGCCTTCGACGCCGTGATCGCCACGCCGGACATGATGCGCAGCGTGGGTAAGCTCGGTAAAGTTCTGGGGCCGCGCGGGCTGATGCCGAATCCGAAGACGGGTACGGTCACCACCGATGTCGCGAATGCGGTTAAGGAAGTCAAGGCCGGTAAAGTGGAGTTCCGCGTCGATAAGACCGGCGTGATTCACGTGCCGGTGGGCAAGATCAGTTTCGATGAGCAGAAGCTGGTGGAAAACGCCAACTCCCTGCTGGGCGCGGTGGTGAAGGCCAAGCCGGCGGCGGCCAAGGGCAAGTACGTCAAGAGCGTCACTATCTGCTCCACCATGGGGCCGGGTGTTTCGCTCGATACTTCGCCTTACAACTTGAAGGCGGTTTAGGAATTTCCCAATGAAAAATAAGAAGGAAAAGCAGAAGGATCTGGACGAGTTGCGCGAGCAGCTCGAGGCCAACAAAAACATCTTCCTGGCGGGCTACGAGAAGATGAAAGTCGAGCAGGATTTCGAACTACGCAAAGCTGTTCGCGGCGCCGGCGGTCATTATAAGGTGATCAAGAACCGCATCGCCGAAAAAGCCGCCGAGGGTTTTGAATCGGGCGCGCTGCTCAAAGAGCTGAAGGGCATGTGCGCGATCGCCTATACTTCGGGCGATCCGGTGGCTCTGGCCAAGGCTCTGACGGTTTACGCGAAGGCCAATCCGGCGTTCGTGTTCAAGGCCGGCATGGTCGAAGGCCGCGTGGTGGATGTCACCGGCATCAACCAACTGGCCACGCTGCCGTCGAAGGAAGAGATTTTTGCGAAGCTGCTGTGGGTGATCAATGCTCCTGCGCAGCGACTGGTGACGGCAATGAACGGGGTCGGGCGCAACCTGGCGGTAGTGGTCGATCAGGGCGTCAAGGAAAACAAGTTTCAGGGTTAGGGATTTTCGAAAGGGTTAAGGAACTAACATGGCAGACATCAATGCGATTTCGGAACAGATTCAAGGGCTGACGCTGCTCGAAGCGTCTCAGCTGGTCAAGTTGCTCGAAGAGAAGCTGGGCGTATCGGCGGCGGCCGCGTCCGTGGTAGCGGCTCCGGCGGGCGGCGGCGGGGCGGCGGCTCCGGCTGCGGAAGAGAAGACCGAGTTCACCGTGGTTCTGACCGCGGCGGGCGCGAACAAGATCAACGTCATCAAGGCGGTTCGCGAAGTCACCAGCCTGGGTCTGAAGGAAGCCAAGGACCTGGTCGATGGCGCTCCCAAGCCCATCAAAGAAGGCGTGAACAAGGAAGAAGCCGAGACCATCAAGAAGAAGTTCGTCGACGCCGGCGCCACTGTCGAAGTAAAGTAGGCGGCGGGCGGGGACGGGTGCGAACCGGTGCTTTGGCGCCGGGGCGCGGGACCGTCGGCAAGGGCCGTTTGCCACCTCCAGCGGCTTTTGCTATGATTGGATTACCGCAAGTGCGCACAGTGGGATGGCTGTGCGCAATTTGAGTTTAGGTAGCCCGTACGGCGAAAAGGTGAATTTGGCGCCCTGCGTTGGAATCGGCAGTTCGTCTGAACTACCGCAAGGCTTTGTCCCTGCGAAAAATAGACCCGCCCGAAGTGTGTTCTCACCTTCGGGCTATTCGTATTGAATCGTTTTTCTAACTGCGTCGAGGAAATTGAATCATGCAAACTTCCGAAAATATTGTGATGCGCGAGCGGGTGGATTTCTCAAAAATCAAGACCACGATTCCTATTCCGAATCTGATCGAGATTCAGAAGAAGTCGTATGAGAAGTTTTTGCAGATGGACTTGCTGCCGGCCGAGCGCGATGACGCCGGCCTCGAGAGCGTGTTCAAGAGCGTGTTTCCGATTTCGGATTTCCGCGGGCTGAGCCAGCTCGAATTCGTCGATTACGCGATCGGCAACTGGGAATGCAAGTGCGGCAACTTGAAGGGGCTGCACCATCTGCGTTCCACCTGCCGCAATCCGGCTTGCGGCGCGACCATCAAGACCGATCCGTTCCATCTGGGCGACGTGCTGTGCCATCGCTGCGGGACGTTCAACAAGAACATCGTGACGTTCTGCAACCGCTGCGGCGATCCGGTGGGATTGCAGCTTAAATATGACGTCCCGGAGTGCGAAGAGCGCGGGATGACGTACGCGGCTCCGCTCAAGGTGACGATCCGGCTGACGGTTTACGATAAAGACCCGGAGACCGGCAACAAGACCATTCGCGACATCAAAGAGCAGGAAGTTTTCTTCGGCGAAATTCCGCTGATGACGGATAACGGCACCTTCATCATCAACGGCACTGAGCGCGTGATCGTTTCGCAGTTGCACCGCTCGCCTGGCGTGTTCTTCGAGCGGCAGCAGGCGCAGGGTTACTTCCTGGGCAAGATCATTCCCTATCGCGGGAGCTGGGTGGAGTTTGAGTACGACAACAAGAACCTGCTGCATGTGCGTATCGACCGCAAGCGCAAGTTCTACGGGACTGTGTTTCTGAGGGCGCTGGGGCTCAAGACCGACGCGGAGATTCTGCGCGCGTTCTATAAGTGCAACGACATCGTTATTAAAGATAAGAAGCTGTTACTGGAAGGTCGGCGAGGGGCTGATCGGGCACAAGCTATCGCACGCGATCACGTCCAAGGGCGGCGACACGGTGGTGCCGCAGGGGCGCAAGATCACGAACAGCGTCTTTAAGGAACTGCAGAAGTCGAAGATCGAGCAGGTGGAAGTTTCGGCCAACGATCTCGAAGGCGCTTATGTGGCTGCCGACGTCATCGACATGGAGACCGGCGAGGTTTTGATCGAAGCGAACCATGAGTTGACGGCGGTGATCGCGAGCCGCCTGATGGACGCGGGGATCAAGACTTTCGATGTGTTCTTCCCTGAGCTCGACGATGTAGGCAACGTGATTTCGATGACGCTCAAGAAGGACGGCGTCAAACAGCAGAGCGAGGCGTTGCTCGAAATCTACCGCAAGCTGCGGCCGGGCGATCCGCCGACTGTCGACACGGCCACGCAGTTGTTCCAAGGCATGTTCTTCGATGCGCGCAAGTACGATTTCTCGCGCGTCGGGCGCATGAAGTTCAACATCAAGCTGCATGACAAAGCGGACGGGACTTCGCTCGACAAGCGGACGCTCGATCATCAGGATTTCATCGACACGATTCAGTACCTGTTAAAGCTGCGGCGCGGTATTGGATCTGTTGACGACATCGATCACTTGGGCAATCGCCGCGTGCGCGCGGTGGGCGAGCTGCTCGAAAACCAGTTCCGCATCGGACTGGTCCGCATGGAACGCGCGATCAAGGAAAAGATGAGCGTGTACCAGGAAATGTCGACGGCCATGCCGCACGACCTGGTGAACGCGAAACCCGTGATGGCGGCGATCCGCGAGTTCTTTGGTTCATCTCAGCTTTCGCAGTTCATGGATCAGACGAATCCCTTGAGCGAGATCACGCACAAGCGGCGTTTGTCGGCTCTTGGACCAGGCGGTCTCTCGCGAGAGAGAGCGGGGTTTGAAGTTCGCGACGTGCATCCGACGCACTACGGGCGCATTTGCCCGATTGAAACGCCGGAAGGTCCGAACATCGGTTTGATCAGTTCGCTGTCGTGCTTTGCGCGCATCAACGATTATGGGTTCATCGAGAGCCCGTATCGCCGCGTCAAGGATGGCGTGGTGGTGGACGAAGTGCGCATTTTGAATCCGGGCGATACGGAATTCAAAGTCAACCAGGTCATGCTGCGGGCGGATGCGGAGAAGGCTAACCACAATCTGGCCGCGAAAAAGCAGCCGGCTGAAATGGAGCCGCATTGCGATTACTTGTCGGCTTGGGAAGAGGACAAGTACATCATCGCGCAGGCTAACGTCGGCTTGGACGAAAAGGGCAAGATCACTTCCGAGCTGGTGAATGCGCGCGCGGCGGGCAACTTCGTGCTGGATCATGTGGACAAGATTCAGTACATGGACGTCAGTCCGAAACAGCTGGTCTCCGTTGCCGCGAGTTTGATTCCGTTCCTCGAAAACGACGACGCGAACCGCGCGTTGATGGGATCGAACATGCAACGGCAGGCTGTTCCGCTGCTGCGGGCGGATGCTCCTTATGTGGGCACCGGCATGGAGCGGGTGACGGCGCGGGATTCGGGCGCGGTCATTATCTGTAAGCGCGCTGGAATGGTGGACTCGGTAGACAGCGAGCGCATCATTGTGCGCGTGGAAGGCAATGTCCAGGAAGGGCAGCTTTCACGCGAAGTGGGCGCGGACATCTATACGATGACCAAGTTCAAGCGCTCGAACCAGAACACTTGCATCAATCAAAAGCCGATCGTGCGGCAGGGGCAGCGCGTCAAGAAGGGCGATGTGCTGGCGGACGGTCCTTGCACGGATTTGGGCGAGTTGGCGCTGGGACGCAACGTTCTCGTCGCGTTCATGCCGTGGCGCGGGTACAACTTCGAGGATGCGATTGTGGTGTCCGAGAAGCTGGTGAAGGAAGACTACTACACATCGATCCACATCGAAGAATTTGAAGTGGACGGGCGCGATACTAAGCTGGGGCCGGAAGAAATCACGCGCGATATTCCAAACATCGCGGAAGGATTCTTGCGGAACCTGGACGAGAGCGGGATCATACGCATCGGCGCTACGGTGAAGCCGGGCGATATTCTGGTCGGCAAAGTGACTCCCAAGGGCGAGACGCAACTCACGCCTGAAGAGAAATTGCTGCGCGCGATCTTCGGTGAAAAGGCCGGGGACGTGAAAGATGCATCACTTTACTGCCCGCCGGGCATCGAAGGCACAGTGGTTGATTGCAAGGTGTTTTCGCGCAAGGGCGCCGAGCTCGATGAACGCTCGAAGCTGATCCTCGAAGGGTCGGAAGAGCGGCTGCGGCGCAACCTCGAAGACGAGAAGCGCATTTTGAACGACGAGCGCACCAAGCGCCTGGCGACGCTGCTGGCCGGCAAAGAGATTCTCGCCGACTTGCACGACGAGAAGACCAATAAAAAGCTGCTGGCCAAGGGTTCAGACCTGACGGCCGACATGATCGAGAAGCTGCGCGCGCGCGATTTGAAGCGCATGAAGTTGAAGGACAAAGATCCGCGCGTCAACGAGCAGATCGACGAAATCGAAGAGATGACTTCGCGGCAGATCGCGGTGTTGGAAAAAATCACCGAGGAAAAGATCGCGAAGCTGCGCAAAGGCGACGAGCTGCCTCCGGGCGTGATCAAGCAGGTGAAGGTCTATATCGCCATGAAGCGCAAGCTGTCGGTCGGCGACAAGATGGCCGGACGCCACGGTAACAAGGGTGTGATCGCGCGCATTGTTCCCGAGGAAGACATGCCGTATCTGCCGGACGGAACTCCGGTGGAGATCGTGCTGAATCCGCTGGGCGTTCCTAGCCGTATGAACGTCGGGCAGATTCTGGAAACGCACTTGGGTTGGGCCGCGCAGGCGCTGGGCTTGCGGTTTGCGACTCCGGTGTTTGACGGCGCGACCGAGAAAGACATCAAGGCGCAGTTGAAATCGGCGCGGCTGCCGAGCTCGGGCAAGATTCAGTTGCACGACGGCATCAGCGGGCAGCCTTTCGAGCAGCCGGTGACGGTGGGCTACATCTATATGTTGAAGCTCAGCCACTTGGTTGACGACAAGATTCACGCTCGCTCGATTGGGCCGTATTCGCTGATCACGCAGCAGCCCTTGGGCGGCAAGGCCCAGTTCGGCGGCCAGCGCTTCGGCGAAATGGAAGTGTGGGCGCTCGAAGCTTACGGCGCTGCTTACGTCCTGCAGGAGTTGTTGACGGCGAAATCGGACGACGTTTACGGACGCGCCAAGATTTACGAAGCGATCGTCAAGGGCGAGGCTGCGGCCGAACCTGGAGTTCCCGAAAGCTTCAATGTCTTGATCCGCGAATTGCAATCGTTGTGCCTCGACGTCGAGTTGATGAAGAAACACACCGAAGTGATGGAAACCGCGTTGGCGGCTGACTAACGAAAAGGAGCAAATTAATTATGTATCGATCTTCCCCTTACGATCGCGCGAATCTGATTGCGGACTTTGACTCCATTCGAATATCACTAGCGTCGCCGGAGAAAATCCGCAGCTGGTCGCACGGCGAAGTAACCAAGCCCGAAACCATCAACTATCGAACCTTTAAGCCGGAGCGTGACGGGTTGTTCTGCGCGCGCATCTTCGGGCCCATCGCCGATTGGGAATGCTTGTGCGGCAAGTACAAGCGCATGAAGCATCGCGGCGTGATTTGCGACAAGTGCGGCGTGGAAGTGACTTTGTCGCGCGTGCGCCGTGAACGTTTAGGCCACATCGAACTGGCTAGCCCGTGTTCGCACGTATGGTTCTTCAAGGGACTGCCGAGCCGCATCGGGTATTTGCTCGACATCACCTTGCGTGAACTCGAGCGCGTGTTGTACTTCGAAGCGTTCGTGATTGTCGATCCGGGCGAGGTCGCGGACCTGCGCAAGGGCGAAGTGATCAGCGACGAGCGCAAGCGCGCGCTCGATCAGGAGTTCCCCGGCAAATTCGTCGCCATGATGGGCGCCGAGGGAATCAAAGAGCTTCTCAAGAAAGTGGATTGCGAAGGACTCAGCCTGGACATCCGCGAGAAGATGAAGACCGAGGTGTCGCAGCAGAAGAAGCTGAAGTACGCCAAGCGTCTGCGCGTTGCCGAGAGCTTCCGTAAGTCGGGGAACAAGCCGGAGTGGATGATTCTGGATGTGATCCCGGTGATTCCGCCGGAGTTGCGTCCTCTGGTGCCACTCGATGGCGGGCGTTTCGCTACGTCGGATCTGAACGATCTGTACCGGCGCGTGATCAACCGCAATAACCGGTTGAAGAAGCTGATCGATCTGCATGCTCCTGATGTCATCGTGCGCAACGAAAAGCGCATGCTGCAGGAAGCCGTCGATGCGTTGTTCGATAACGGTCGCCGCGGCCGCGTGCTGCGTGGCGCGAATAACCGTCCGCTGAAATCGCTGTCCGATACGCTGAAGGGCAAGCAAGGGCGTTTCCGCCAGAACCTGCTCGGAAAGCGCGTGGATTACTCGGGACGCTCGGTGATCGTGGTCGGGCCGGAGTTGAAGCTCAACCAGTGCGGTTTGCCGAAGAAGATGGCGCTCGAGTTGTTCAAGCCGTTCATCTATCACCGCCTGGAACAGCGCGGGCATTGCACGACCATCAAGCAGGCCAAAGAATTGGTTGAGCAGCAGGATCCGGTGGTTTGGGACATTCTTGAGGAAGTCATCAAGGATCATCCGATTCTTTTGAACCGCGCTCCTACGCTGCACCGTTTGGGTATTCAGGCGTTCGAGCCAGTGCTGGTCGAGGGCAAGGCCATCAAGCTGCATCCGCTGACTTGCACGGCGTTCAACGCGGACTTCGACGGCGATCAGATGGCGGTGCACATTCCGCTGTCGCCTGAGGCGCAGATTGAAGCTTCGACGCTGATGTTGTCGTCGAATAACATTCTGTCGCCGGCGCACGGCGCTCCGATTGCGGTTCCTACGCAAGACATGGTGTTGGGTCTGTATTATTTGACCAAGGCGCGTCCGGGAACCAAGGGTGAAGGGCGCATGTTTGCGTCGATGGATGACGTTTTGATCGCGCTCGAAATGGGCGAGGTTGAGACGCTGACTCCAATCAAGCTGCGCTATACGGGTAAGGTTGTCGATCTGATGAAGGCCTTCGACAGCCAGAATCTGATGCACACCGAACCGATCGAATTCATGAAGCAGTATATGGATACGACGGTGGGCCGCGTCATCTTGAATGACGTGCTGCCGGATGAGATGCCTTTCATCAACGGTCTGTTGAAGAAAAAGGGCCTCACGCAACTGGTTCAGTATTGCTACCTGAAGTTCGGGCTGACGATTACGGTCACGATGCTCGACAAGGTGAAGGCGCTCGGGTTCCTGTACGCGACGCGGGCAGGGATTTCGATCGGCATCGACGATATGATCGTGCCGGGCGAAAAAGCCGGCCTGGTGAAGGACGCCGAGAAGGCCGTCATCGAAGTCCAATCGCAGTATCAAGAGGGCGCGATCACGCACGGCGAACGCTATAACAAGATCATTGAGATCTGGTCCAAGGTCACGGAACGCGTTTCGGAAGAAATGTTCAAGACCATGGAAGAGGACGACCGCACAGGCCGCTACCTCAATCCGATTTACATCATGGCCGACTCGGGAGCGCGCGGTTCGAAACAGCAGATCCGCCAGTTGTCCGGTATGCGCGGTCTAATGGCAAAGCCGTCGGGTGAGATTATCGAAACCCCCATCACGGCTAACTTCCGCGAAGGGCTGAACGTGCTGCAGTACTTCATCTCCACGCACGGCGCTCGTAAGGGATTGGCGGATACGGCTTTGAAGACGGCCGACTCGGGCTACCTGACGCGGCGCTTGTGCGACGTGGCGCAGGACGTGATCGTCACGGAAGACGATTGCGGGACGAGCGACGGAATTTACGTCGAGCCCATCATCGAATCGGGCGAAATCATCGAGCCGTTGCGCGACCGCATCGTCGGCCGTGTGGCGCTAGAAGATCAGCTCGACTACGAAGGCAACATCATCGTCAAGGTCAGCGAGGAAATCACCGAGGACCTGGCGGCGGCGATTCAGGCGGCTGGTATCGAGCGTGTCAAGATTCGCTCGGTGCTGACTTGCGAATCAAAGCGCGGCGTTTGCCAGCTTTGCTACGGACGCAATTTGGCTACCGGGCGCATGGTGGAGCGCGGCGAGGCTGTCGGTATCATCTCGGCGCAATCGATTGGCGAACCGGGCACGCAGTTGACCATGCGTACGTTCCACATCGGTGGCGCGGCGACGGGGTCGGCGGAACAGTCGAAGCAAGACGCGAAGTCGGACGGCTTTATTAAGTTCATCGGCGTCACTACCGTTAAGAACGCCAAAGGCGAGCTGATTGCCATGAATCGCAACGGAATTGTTGCGATTTTGGACGAAAAGAGCCGTGAAAAAGAGCGCTACCAAGTGGTTTATGGCGCTAAGATTCACTTCGCGGACGGCGCGAAAGTCAAAACCAACGATATTCTTTTGGAATGGGATCCTTACACGTTCTCGATTCTGACGGAAGTCAGCGGTGTGGTTCACTTCAAGGACTTGGCCGACGGCATTACGATGTCGGAACGCGTCGATGAAATCACGGGACGTTCGCAATGGGTTGTGATGGATTCGACGGATGAGAAGCGCATTCCGGCGATCTATGTTCGTCCAACGGGCGGCGGCAAGCACGACGAAAAGCGTTACCTGATGCCCATGCACGCTCACTTGACGGTGGCGGATGGGGACGAGGTTCACGCTGGCGATGTACTGGCGAAGATCCCGCGCGCGACTACTAAGACCAAGGACATCACCGGCGGTCTGCCGCGTGTTGTCGAACTGTTCGAAGCGCGTAAGCCGCGCGAGACTGCTGTCATCACCGAGATCGACGGCATCGTGAAGTACGGCGAAATCAGCAAGGGTATGCGCAAGCTGTACGTGGTCGGCGACGATGGCGAACAGAAGGAATACTCGCTGCCGCGCGGCGTACATATCAACGTGCAGGAAGGCGAGCGCGTACGCCACGGCGATCCGCTGATGGATGGGCCGCGTAATCCGCACGACATCATGGCGGTGATGGGCGAGAAGGATCTGCAGAAGTATTTGGTGAATGAGATCCAGGAAGTCTATCGCTTGCAGGGTGTCAACATTAACGATAAGCACCTCGAAGTGATTGCCCGGCAGATGATGCGCTGGGTGAAGGTCGAGGACATCGGCGACAGCGAATTCCTGCCGGAAGAAGTGGTCGACAAGTTCAAATTCCGTGAAGAGAATTTGCGCGTGGTCGAGGCGGGCGGGAAACCGGCGGAAGGCAAGACGGTGCTGTTGGGTATTACCAAGGCGTCGCTTTCTACCGACTCGTTCATCTCGGCGGCTAGCTTCCAGGAGACTACGCGTGTCCTGACCGAGGCGGCCATCAACGGCAAGGTGGACAATCTGCGCGGACTGAAGGAGAACGTCATTATGGGACGGCTGATCCCGGCCGGCACCGGCATGGCGTACTACCGCAGCGTGAAGATCGCGGGCGAGGATGTGGAAGAAGATCTGACGCCGGAGCAAGAGGCGGCGGTGCTCGACAACATCCCGGGTTACGACGAGGAGACGCGCGCGCTGTATGCGGGCGGGTTGACCGAGGGCGAACCTGTCGAAGAGCCGCTGGCTGAGTAAATTCGGCCGATTATAGTTCGACAAGCCCGGTCTCACGGCCGGGCTTTCTTTTTTTGCGGAGGGTAATGATGAAAAAACGCCGGTTGGGGAAGGGCGGGCCCGAGGTCTCCGCTATTGGTTTGGGCTGCATGGGGATGAGCGAGTTTTACTCGGGACGCGATGACCGGGAGTCGCTCGCAACGCTCGACCGGGCGCTGGAAATGGGCGTCGACTTCTACGACACTGCGGATGTTTATGGGCCGTTCACCAATGAAGAGTTGCTGGGCGGGTGGCTGAAGGGGAAACGCGAGCGGGTCTTTCTGGCCACCAAGTTCGCCAACATTCGTGACGCGGCGGGGCAGTTTGTGGGGATCAGCGGGAAGCCGGAATATGTGCGCGGCGCTTGCGATGCCAGTTTGCGGCGGCTGGGGGTCGATACCATCGATTTGTATTATCAGCACCGGGTGGATTTCGAGACTCCTATAGAAGAAA
>CAVVZG010000035.1:0-3531 GCA_963752205.1 Bryobacterales bacterium
ATGTCGACCGTAAACGCCATGGTGACCATCGGCCCTCGCGTCTACTACGCCATGGCGAAAAACCGAGCCTTCTTAGCCTCCGCCGCAAAGGTCGATCCCAAGTGGCACACGCCCATAGCCGCGATCGTGGCGCAAGGCGTATGCGCCATGCTGATGACCGTAACGCCTTTCCCCCAGCTAGCCATCTACATCGGCTTCACGCTAAACATCTTCGCCGTAATGAGCGTAGCCTCGCTCATGATCTTCCGCCGCCGCAAAGGCTGGCAAAAACTACGAGTAGTAAGCTTCGCCTACCCGTTAATCCCGGTAGTCTTCATCCTGGTAGGCGTCTGGATGATCATCCGCGGCCTGGAATTCAAGCCCCTAATCTCCCTAGCCGCCGCCCTAACGCTAGTAACCGGCGCTCTCGTGTATCACTTCCGCCTGCGCCCCACCGTCCCCGCCCCCCCGACCATAGAGACCTACTGAAAAGAGGGACGGAGCCTGATTTCTCCCTCAGCAATGGAGTAGCTCCCCTGAGCCGCCAGAAATCAGTCTCCGTCCCTTTTTTTCCCGACAGAGCAACCCGTTCGTCTCCGTTCCCAAAAACTCGCGCCCGCCCCGCCCCCCGCGCTAAACTTGAATTTCATGTCCCACACACATTCCACGTTAGAACCGCCACGTCGCCTGCTCTTCGGACCCGGACCCACCCAAGTCCACCCCCGCGTCTACGAAGCCATGGGCAAACCCATCGTAGGCCACCTCGACCCCTTCTTTTTCGAAGTCTACGAAGAAATTCGCCGCGATCTCCGCCCCGTCTTCGGCACCCAGAATCCCTTCGTCCAGGTTATCTCCGGCACCGGCAGCGCCGGCATGGAAACCGTGCTCGCAAATTTCGTCGAGCCCAACCAGAAACTAGCCGTCTTCACCGCCGGTTACTTCGCCGAGCGCCTGGTCGAGATGGGCCGCCGCCACGGCGCCAACGTAGTCTGCAGCAGCAAACCCTGGGGCGAAACCTTCACGGAAGCTGAAGCCGCCGCCTTCATCGATAAAGAAAAGCCTAACGCCGTAGCCTTCGTCCACGCCGAAACCTCCACAGGAGCCCGCCAAGATCTGGCAGCGATCACCGCGCCTGCCCGAGCCGCCAAAGCCATCACCATAGTCGACTGCGTTACCTCCCTGGGAGCCATGCCCATCAACATCGATGCCTCCGGCGTCGACGTAGCCTTTAGCTGCACCCAAAAAGGTTTAAGCTGCCCCCCCGGCCTCTCCCCGATCACCGTCTCCCCCGAAGCCGTAGAGCGCCTGCGCGCCCGCAAGACCCCGTGCCCCATCTGGTACCTGGATCTAAAGCTCCTGCTCGACTATTACGAAGGAGCCCACCGCTACCACCACACCGCCCCCATTACAGCGTTCTACGCCCTGCGCGAAGGTTTAGCCCTAGCCCGCGAAGAAGGCATCGAAGCCCGCTTCGCCCGCCACCAAACCACGCACGACGAATTCGTTCGCCGCATCGAAGCCGCCGGACTCGAAATGTTCATCGACGACGATGCCCGCCGCATCGTCAACATCAACACGCTAAAAGTCCCCGCCGGCGTCGACGACCTGAAAGCCCGCAAGGCTCTCTTAGAGAAATACGACATCGACATCGCCGGCGGCTTCGGCCCCCTAGCCGGCAAGATCTTCCGCATCGGCGTAATGGGCCCCCTAGCGACGCCAGACAACGTAGAACTCCTCACCGGCGCTCTCATTGAGTGCATCAAGTAGACGTCCAGGGAGGGTGCCTGAATGCTGTTGGTCTGGAATCGCCATGTCTCCGGTGAAAACGCCTCGTGAGATCGGAATTATTGACGTGACGCTTCTGAAGAATGATCTCAATGATGCCTCTGGAACTAGGTCCGGTAATGGCAGAGCGGACAGTCACCTTGTTTACGCCGAGCGGCACTCCCCTGCCAATATTGCTTCGCCTCGGCAAGCCATTCGTAGGAAAGCCGTTCGAGACGCCCGAACTCCCTGAATATCGCTGTGCCATTCAGATTGCCGGCATCGGGGACGAACGCGTGGTCGCGCCGTGGGGTGAAGACCCGTTCGTTGCGCTCCAGCATGCGATTGATCTCATCGGCATACTCCTGGACGAGCTTGTGGAACGCGAGAGTCTTGAAATACGGTTTCGTTCCGGCGGAGACCGCACTGAGTGGATTTGGCGATATCCCTCAGATTGAGCACCAACGTGGTATTCACGCACTCGCCGCGGGAGATTCAGGCGCGCCAGTCTGTGCGCATAATCGAGTGTGGCCGATTCCGTTCTACTGCAAGTGTTGCGAGGCTCCTCGGACGCAAACGTCCTCTTTGCTGATCTCCGTAGCCTGCTTGTGCGCCTGGGTTTCGCGGAACGAGTCAAGGCAGCCACCACATCTTCACTTATCCAGCGGTCGCCGAGATTCTCAACCTCCAACCCAAAAACTCATTCGCAAAACCCTACCAGGTGAAACAAGTACGCAAGGTCCTGTTTCAATATAAACTGGCGGAAGGGACCCTATGACCAAGTACGAAATCATCCTGTATTGGAGCAACGAGGACGAAGCCTTCATCGCCGAAGTCCCGGAACTAGCCGGCTGCGCGGCCGACGGCGCCACCCGCCAGGAAGCGCTCGCCAACGCCGAAGCCGTAATCGCCGAGTGGCTCGAAACCGCCCGCGAACTCGGACGTCCCATCCCCGAGCCCAAAGGCCGTCTGCTATTCGCGTAAACTAACCCCATGGCCAAATTCGAGCTAACCAAGTCCATCGAAGCCGTCAAACTCAATCCCCGCACCCTCCGCCCCTTGAGCGACCTGAAACACACCATCCCCTACGGCGCCGTCCTCGAAAAGCTCACCCTCGACCGCGACATCCAACAATTCCACTATCTCGGCGAGCCCTACGAGTGTCCCGAAGCCGACATCAAGTCCGCCCTCCACGAACTCCCTTAGGGTGACCGACCCCTACATCTAGGGGTATTTCCCAGCCCGCCACCAGCCCCAGTAGCCTTGGTCCTTTACTTTCCCCCGAATACGGTTTAGGATTGGTTCATCCCCCCGAGATGCGTCGCTATACTTATATGGAGGGCTAGGTTTTGCTCCAGCTCAAGCGCGTCGATATCCAAGGTTTCAAGTCGTTCTACGATCGCACCGAAATGCGCTTTCACGGCTCCGGTGTCACCGCCGTCGTGGGCCCTAACGGCTGCGGAAAATCCAATCTCAGCGACGCCATCAGTTGGGTTCTCGGCGAGCAAAGCGCGAAAAGCCTGCGCGGCTCCCGCATGGAAGACGTCATCTTCGCCGGCACCCGTGACCGCAAGCCGCTCGGCCTAGCCCAGGTCACCCTGACGATGGCCGACCCGACCCCGGCCGTCAACACCAACGGCAACGCACCGCATCCCTCGGAGATCACCATCACGCGCCGCCTCTACCGCTCGGGTGAAAGCGAATATCTCATCGATGGCAAGTCAGCGCGGCTGCGCGACATCCAGGATCTCTTCATGGGCACCGGCCTCGGTCGGCCTCGATGAAGAC
>CAVVZG010000036.1:0-7357 GCA_963752205.1 Bryobacterales bacterium
TTAATGACAGGGCCATCAACGCGGCGAAGATGCCGGCTACTTGCGGGCCGAAGAGGCGCGATGCGGCCAGGGCTCCCACGGCGGTCTCGCCTTTCAACGTTTCGAGAGGCGCGGCGTAGATGAAGACTAAGTTCAGAGCCACGTATAATGCGGCTACTAGAATTGTTCCGGCGGTCAGGGCGAGGGGCAACGTTTTGGACGGCTGCTTTAATTCTTCGGCTACGTACGTGGCGGCGTTCCAGCCGCTGTAGGCGAGGTAGATGAAGAACAGGCTCAATACAAATTGGGTGGGGATGGAGTCTTGCGATGTCCGCACGGCGGGGATTGAAAAGTTGTGCCAGTTGCCGTTGCCTATGGTGAAGGCTAAGACGACGAAGGAAATTAGCGTGAGAATCTTGGCTCCGGTGAGCACGTTCTGGAGGCGCGCTACGCGCTGGACTCCGAAGATGTTGATGATTGTGAAGAGCAAAACGAGGAGGCAGGCGACTACTTGCGCCCAGCCGAAAGTGAATTTCCAATCGCCGGATCCGAAAAGGACACGCGCGTTTTCCAGGTGTAGCGCGGGGAAAAATTGCGCCAGGTAGTCGGAGAACGCGAGGGCGGCCAGCGCGATGGGCGCCGAAAAACCTGCGAAGAATGAAACCCAACCGGTCATGAATCCCCAGGTGGGGCCGTAGGCTTGCGTGAGGTATACGTATTCGCCGCCGGAGCTGGGCATGTTGATACCGAGTTCGGAATAACAGAACGCGCCGGTTAAGGCGCAGACCGCTCCTACTACCCAGATCCAGATGACGAGACTGGCGGAGCCCAGGTCGCCGGCTAGATAACCGGTGAAGGTGAAGATGCCGGTGCCGATCATGTTGGAGACTACCAGCGCGGTTGCGCTGAAGACGCCGAGCTGGCGGAGGAGGGAGGGTTTGGAAGTGGGCACGCCTAGGTCTATTTTACGCGGTCTAATTGATCACGCCGTGGCACTTTTTGTATTTTTTGCCGCTGCCGCAGGGGCACGGGTCGTTGCGGCCGGTCTTTTGTGAAAAGAGCGCGGCGGCAGGCGGCTCGGGGCCGGGGGATATGGCGTCGTGGTCGTGATCGTGTTCGTCAGCCTGCTCGGCTTCGAATACGGGCGCGAGGCCGTGGAGGCGGAGGCGTTCGTCTAACGCGAACGTTACTAGTTCGGTTTCGGGCTGAGTCAGGTGCGCGATCGAATCGATTTTGCGCAGCATGCCTTTGACGCGGCCGCGGGTGGTTTCTCCGGGCATGGCAAGGGCGTAGGCGAAGAGGGCGTCATCGCGGAGATCGTCGTAGGGGTCGGCTCGATTGAAGAAGCTGGCGATTTTGTCGGCGTAGCGCGTTAGGCGGAAATAGCCGGCGCCGCGGAGGGCGTGACGCAAGAGCTCCACATCTTGGTTTTCCGGTTTGGTGTCGTCCAGGTGCTCCGGGAAGAATTTCGCGTAGGGCTCCCAGAGCGAGCGCCACATAGCTTCCAGGGCTTTGATGCGGGCCTTTCCGCCCTCGGCGTAGAGGGCTTCTAAACCTTTGCGGACATCGGGGCGGTCGGCTACGGCGTAGAGTCCGATGGCGGCGCCACCGCGTTCTTCTGTGGATTTCGATTCGTCGTTTAGGGTGGCGATCAGGGTGTCGCGGATGGGTGCGGATTCGGTGGCGGCGTCGCCTAGCGAGGCCCAGGCTTGGCCGCGCACTGTTTCGTCAGGGTCGTTCTGGGCTAGCGTGAAGAGGGTTTCGCGGGTCAGTTTGTCGAGATCCTGATTGAAAAAAGTGTGGGCGGCCCCGGCGCGGACGTCGGCTTCGGGGGACGCGAACATGGCTCGGCGCTCGGACTCGTCTAGCACTTCGAAGGCAGGGAGCTCGCGCTCGGGGTATTCGGCGTAGAGATCGAAGGGCTCGGGTTGATATTTGGGCTCGGGGGCTTTTAGCTGTTCGAGCGCGTAGGCGATTTCGCGGTGCAGGTCGACTTCGTCCTCGGGGACTTCCAGTAGCATTTTTTCTAGGGGGGCATGGGCGGCCGGGTCGCCGTAGAGTCCCAGGCAGAAGGCGCCGTCGGCGGCGTCGTAGTCTAACCGCTCCAGTAAGAGTTGGAGCACCCTCGGGTCGCGGACGCGGAGGGCGGCCAGGAGGAACGCTACGTCGGAGCCTTCTTCTTCGCCTAGTTCTTCATAGAGGGCCAGCAGCGGCGTGGCGGCTTTTTCGGCGAAGGGGAGGAGGGCTTGGATGAGGCTGTCGTCAACGTCTTCGGGGGCGCGGCGGATGGCGTCGAGGTAGAACTCTAACGCTTCATCGGTCCCGAAGTGGCGGAAGAGATCGGTGAGGAGGGGATCGACGTTGATGGGGTATTGGTCTTGCGGGGAGCGAGCGAAGCGGAGGACTTCCGCGGCGATTTCATTGGGTGAGCCGGTATCGAGTAAGGAATGAAGAAAGCGGCGGTCGACGCCTGTGCGTCCGCTTGCCGCCGCTTCCAATAGTTCGAACGGACTGGGCCCGGGGGCTTGGTCCTGGGGCACTATTCTTCCTTGATCACGTGGACGGGCAACTCGACCGATACTTCGCGATGGAGTCTCACGGTCACCTTGTAATCGCCCAGAGCTTTGATGGGCTCCGCCAAATTCACTTTACGGCGATCGATGGTGTAACCGGCTTTCTCGAGCGCGGCGGCGATGTCTTGCGAGGTTACGGAGCCGAAGAGGTGATCGTTTTCGCCGGCTTTCTGGGCGATGGTCACTTCGACTGCCGCCATCATCTTCGCCAGATCGTTGGCGTCGCCGATTTCTTTGGATTCGCGGCGCAGGTAGGCTTGCTTTTCCTGTTCCACGATCTTTTTGTTGGAATCGTTAGCGGCTACTGCCAGGCGTTTCGGCAGCAGGTAGTTGCGGGCGTAGCCGGCGGCGACTTTTACAACGTCGCCGCGGCGGCCCAGGTTATCGATTTCTTCTCTTAAGATGACTTCCATGATCGGGTCCTTTACATCGACGTCGCGAACGGGATCAGCACGATGTTGCGTGCTTGCTTGATGGCTTCGGCCAAGCGCCGCTGATGGGGGGCGCAGACGCCGGAGATGCGGCGGGGCGTGATCTTGCCGCGCTCGGAAATGAAGGAGTGCAGCAGGCGCACGTCCTTGTAATTGATGTCGTCGATTTTATCGACGCAGAATCGGCACATTTTTTTGCGCCGGAAATATTGCTTCTTGCCCATCGCGGCTTTGTCGCCGCCGGTGGGACGCGAGGAACCGCTGATGGGTCTGCCGCCTCTGGTCTCTGCCATAACTACTCCTTCACCTCGGTGGATTCGGGAGCTGCTACGGGCGGCGCTCCGGGGGCCGCATGGCCGGGTTCGGCCGGAAGGGCGGGCATAGCGGGAGCCGCGGCTGCTGGAATTGCCGGCGCTGCCATGGGCGTCGGAGCGGGGCGGCGGGCGGCGCGCTTATCACGAGCTTTCTTGCGCTTCTCGATTTTCTTCTGCTTCTCGTCGATGCGGACGGTGATGAACTTGATGACCTGGTCGGCTACGCGCATACGGCGTTCGACCTCTTTCACTAAGTCCGGGGTGGAGCTGAATTGAATCAGCACGTACAAACCTTCGTTGTACTTTTGCACGCGATACGCCAGCTTGCGGACGCCCCACTTATCGGTTTTGTCGACCGTGCCTTTTCCGGTGGTGATGACGTGCTGGATCTGTTCGACAAAGCCGTCGACTTCTTCTTCGACGGTGTCGGGTTTCAAGATGAACAACTCTTCGTAGACTCTCATTCTTCCTCTGTATTTAAGCCTCCGGCGCGACGGTTAAAAACCGCCATGGACTTTTCGACGCCATCAGCGAGTATGGATTCGACGGCCAAGACTCCTCGCCCGACCACCTCATCCACTTCCTTCATCCGCGCCCGCCGAAACGGCGCGAGCACGAAACTTGCTCCATCCCCGATCGGGATGGCGGCCCCACTTTCATCAACGGGCCTGATCCCTAAGCGGACACGCGGAAAATCCTGCGTGCCCAAACTGCCGATTACGCTTTTCACTCCGTTATGGCCCGCCGCCGAACCTTTCGGACGGATGCGCAGCTCCTGCCACGGAATGGCTAGCTCGTCATATACCAACAGTAAACGATCCGGTTGCAATCCGTACCGTTCGAGCAAGCCCTTGACTGCCGGGCCGCTCAGATTCATAAACGTTTGCGGCTGGGCCAGGGCGACGCGTTTGTTGCGAATCGTTCCCAAACCCACTCGCGAAAAATTCTCTTTCCGCGTTACGCGGATAGAATTCTCCGCCGCTAACCGGTCGATCACCATGAAACCCAGGTTGTGCGGAGTGTTGTCGTACTCCGCTCCGGGATTGCCCAGGCCGACCACCAGAAACTCGATTTCGTCTGGCACGGCAGCCTACAACTACTTTTTCTTCTTCTCTTTCTCGTCGGGGGCGGCTTCCTCGTCTTTCTTGCCCTTCTTGATGACTTCGGGCTCGGCGGCGGCGGCGGGAGCCGCGGCTTCGGCGGCGGCCGGCTCGGCTTCCACCTTGATAGTGATGACGTGCGAGATGACGGAATCCGCGGGGCTCAGCAGTTTGGTGGAGCCCACCAGCGCAATTTCGCCGGCGCGGACGCTTTGGCCGATCATCAGCTCGCTGACGTCCACCGTGAACTCTTCGGGGATTTCGTCGGGCAAGCACTCAATTTCGATTTCGCGCGTGATCAGCTCATGCAGGCCGCCTTGCAGCTTCACGCCTTTGGGGTCGCCGACGGTGTGGACCGGGACTTTGACGCGGATGCGGGCGGTGAGATCGATGCGCTTGAGGTCGATGTGCAGGATGTTTTCCTTGATGGGGTCATTCTGCCAGTCGACGATCATGACCGGAGTGGTTTCTCCGCCTGTGACGGCGATGTCGAAGATGGTGTTGTGACCGGTCTTGCTGTGCAGGATGCGGTTGATCTCTTTGGGGTTGATGGCTACGGCTACGGCGTCGCCACCGGCGCCGTAGAGAACGGCGGGGGCGGAGCCTTTGGCGCGGAGGCGGCGGGCTTCATTTTTGCCGCGTAACTCGCGGGGCTCGGCTGCAATGGTGATTTCTTTTCTCATGGTCTCTTCCTAAACAAATAACGTACTTACGGAACCGTCTTCGTGAACGGACTGGATCGCCTTCGCGAGCAGCGGGGCTACTGACAGCGGTTTGATGCGCTTGCAGTTGTCGGCTTGATCGGGCAATGGAATCGAGTTGGTCACGATTACTTCTTCTAACGCTGAATTCTCTATTCTCTCTACCGCTGGGCCGGACAGTACGGCGTGCGTGGCACAGGCTCGTACGGAGCGGGCTCCTTGTTTCAGTAATGCTTCGGCGCCTTTCACCAGCGTCCCGGCCGTGTCGATTAAATCGTCCACGATCAGGCAATGTTGTCCTTCCACGTCGCCGATGATATGCATCACTTCGGCTACGTTCACTTCCGTGCGGCGCTTATCGATGATCGCCAGGGGCGAATTCAAGCGCTTGGCAAAGGCGCGGGCACGTTCGACGCCACCCGCGTCGGGGGAAACTACCGTCAACGTGTCTCCGCCCATGGTGTTGAAATAATCGATCATCACCGGGGCCGCGAACAGATGGTCCACCGGGACGTCAAAAAAACCCTGAATCTGCGCGGCGTGTAAATCCAGCGCCAGGATGCGATTTGCTCCGGCACGTTCCAGCAAACTGGCCACGAGGCGCGCCGAAATCGGCATACGCGGGCGGTCTTTACGATCCTGCCGCGCGTACCCATAATAGGGTAGCACTGCGGTGATGCGCTCCGCTGACGCGCGTTTCAGGGCGTCCATCATTAATAGAAGCTCCATGATGTGACGGTCAACGGGTCGGCAGGTGGGCTGGATCACGAAGACGTCGGCGCCGCGCACGTTTTCCTGGATCTGCAGGTGCACTTCGCCGTCGGAAAACTGTTTGACGTTGACAGCGGCCAATTGGCAGCCGAGCTCATAGCAAATCTCCGCCGCGAGAGCGGGATTGGCGTTGCCCGAGAACACTTTGAAGTGGTTGAACCTCATCGCGCGTGCCGGCTTGGGAGCGGCCATAAGTCGTGGGCAGGACTGGCGGCGGCCAATTGCTTCCGCCACATCCGCTGGTAGCTCGCTCGGCTCACCAAGCGGGCCGGCAGTATGCGGCTGGCCTTCGTCACCTTGTCTCCCTCCAAATCCGTTTGGGCGAGATCGCGCTCCGCGGATGACTCGAAGAGGGCGAATAAAGCCGACCCACTTCCCGTCATACGTGCTCCGGCCGCGTGCTTCCGCAATCTGCTCCACATCTTTTTAAGCTGGGGATGCTGACTGAAAACGGCGGACTCGAAGTCGTTCGCGCTGAGCGTGCTCGCCGCTCCCGCCGAACGCAAGTCACCGAGCGTCCGCACAAAGAGCTGGAAACCATTCATTTTACGTGAGGCATCGGGTGAAGTCAAACCGAGGCGGAGGGCTTGATAGGCGGCTGGCGTGGAGACGTGGATGCCGGGGCTTATTAATAGGACGGGGTCTTGAGCGATGTCGGGTAGGGCATAGAGTTCGGTGCCGCGGCCCAGGGCCAGGGCGGTGCCGCCGGTAAGGAAGAAGGGGACGTCGCTGCCTAGGTGAGAGGCTAGGGCTAGGAGGCGGTCGGGGGGGAGGGGCCGTTTTGCCAGGGATTGGATGGTCAGAAGCACGGCGGCGGCGTTGCTAGAGCCTCCGCCTAGGCCGGCTCCCATGGGGATTTTTTTTGTCGAGGCGGAAGCGGATGTGGGCGTGTTGCTTTAGGGCTTCGAGCATCGCGCGGGCGGCGCAGAGGACCAGGTTGTCGGGGATGGATTGGGGGTCGTCTAGTTCTAAGTGAGTGCGGCGAGAGGGGGCGTATTCGATTTCGAGGGTGTCGGCTAGGGAGATGGTTTGGAAGACGGTGCGGAGTTCGTGGTAGTCGTCGGCTCGTTTGTGGAGGACGCGGAGATCGAGATTGATCTTGGCCAGCGAGCGGATTCGGAGGCGCGGCACTTTAGTAATGGACTAACGCCTGGACGTCCAGTCCGGGGAGTTTTTCGCGGCCTTTTAGGAAGTCTAGTTCGATTACGAATTGGAGGCCGACCACTTCGCCTTTTAGTTGGCGGACTAGCTTGGTGACGGCGGCGGCGGTGCCTCCGGTGGCGAGGACGTCGTCGACGATGAGGACGCGGTTGCCGACCTCGACGGCGTCGCGATGGATTTCCAGGATGTCGGTGCCGTATTCGAGCTGGTACTCGACGCGTTCGGCGGCGGCGGGAAGTTTGCCGGGTTTGCGCACAGGTACGAAGCCGGCGCCTAGGGCGTAGGCTACGGCGGGGGCGAAGATGAAGCCGCGGGCTTCGATGCCTA
>CAVVZG010000037.1:0-5170 GCA_963752205.1 Bryobacterales bacterium
AGACGGCGTTGTCGGATCTGGAAGTGGAACACGAGGAATCGGACGGCAGCTTGTGGCACATCCGCTATCCGGTGGTGGGGCTGGATGAAGATATTGTGGTCGCGACGACGCGTCCGGAAACCATGTTGGGCGATACCGGTGTGGCCATCAATCCGCTCGACCCGCGGGCGGCGCGCCTGCATCCGCTGAATGTGAAGCTGCCGCTGACGGACCGTGAGATTCCGGTGGTGCTGGATGCCATGGCGGATCCGGAGTTTGGTTCGGGCGCGGTGAAGATCACGCCGGCGCACGATCCTAACGATTTCGAAGCGGGCAAGCGGCATGATCTGCCGAGCATCAAGGTGATCGGCGAGGACGCCAAGATGACGGCGGCCGCGGGCAAGTTCGCGGGGCTGGATCGCTATGAAGCTCGCAGGCAGATCGTGGCGGAGCTGAAGGAATTCGGGTTCCTGGTCAAGATCGAGCCTTACAAGTTGAGCGTCGGCAAATGCCATCGCTGCAAGACCGTGGTGGAGCCGCTGGTTTCGAAGCAATGGTGGATGAAGATGAAGCCGCTGGCGGCGCCGGCGATTGCGGCGGTGGAGGACGGGCGCATCACGTTTGTGCCGGCGAACTGGTCGAAGACGTATTTCGAGTGGATGTACAACATTCGCGACTGGTGCATTTCGCGGCAGTTGTGGTGGGGGCATCGGATTCCCGCTTGGCATTGCGGAGACTGCAAGGGCGTCACGGTGGCGCGCGAGGAACCGACGAAGTGTTCGCATTGCGGATCGGCGAAGCTGACGCAGGAAACGGACGTTCTGGACACCTGGTTCAGTTCGGGGCTGTGGCCGTTTTCGACGCTCGGTTGGCCGGACGATACGGCGGATCTGCGCGCGTTTTATCCGACGACGCTGCTGGTGACGGGGTTCGACATCATCTTTTTCTGGGCCGCGCGCATGATTATGTTCGGCATGGAAATGATGGGCGATGTGCCGTTCCGGCAGATCCATATTCACGGGCTGGTGCGCGACGCCGAGCGGCAGAAGATGTCGAAGACCAAGGGCAACGTGGTGGATCCGCTGGTGGTCAACGAAAAATATGGGACGGATGCGGTGCGGTTTGGGCTGCTGGTGGCGGCGGCTCCGGGGAATGATATCGCGCTGAGCGAGGAAGTGATCGCGCGCGGGCGTAACTTCGCGAATAAGATCTGGAACGCTTCGCGGCTGCTGTTCACGAAGGAGCGCGGGACGGCGGAGCGGACTTCTCTGGCGGACCGATGGATTGGGTCGCGGCTGAATGCGGCGGTCAAGATTGCGAACGATTCCTTTGAGACGCATCGTTATCACGAGGCGGCCGATGCGGTGTGGACTTTCTTCTGGGATGAGTTCTGCGATTGGTATTTGGAATTGAAGAAGTCCGATACCGATTGGGGGTTCGCTTACGAGGTTCATGAGAAGGCGCTGCTGCTGCTGCATCCGCTGATGCCTTTTATCACGGAAGAACTGTGGCACCGGCGCGGGCATGAAACTTCGATTGCGCTGGAAGCGTATCCGCCGTACGATCCGGCGTTGAATGACGCTGAGGCCGAGCGCGAAATGAAGCTGCTGCAGGATGTGGTGACGGAGATTCGCGGGGTGCGCGCGGATAACAAGATCGATCGCAAGGAAAGCCTGACCGGCGTGCTGCGAGTGACGGGCTCGATCAACCTCGAATTCATCGAGCGCAACGCTAACGTGAGTCTGACGGTGGAGCCTTACGACGGGGCGGGCTACAGCCTGGCGCTGGGCATTCCGGTTCCGAGAGAACGCCTGATCAAGGAAAACGAGCAGCTCGAAAAGGTTATTGCGAACTCAAAGCGCCAGCTTGCGAATGAAAGCTTCGTGGCAAAAGCGCCGGCGCATGTGATCGAGGGCATGCGCGCGAAGCTTGCCGAGTATGAAGCTCAGCTCGCGAAAAACCGGGCGGCGTTAGGCGAATGAGCTTCGACATCGCCCATCCTGACGTGAAGCGCGCGGTGACGGAGGCTATCGCCGAGGATGTGCGCACGGGCGATATCACTACCGAGGCCACGATCCCGGCCGAGCTTCAGGCGGAAGGGCATTTCGTTGCCCGCCAGGATATGATTCTCGCGGGCGTGGAACTGTTGACTTTGCTCTATGACAGCCCAGTTCTAAAAGTGTCCAGTGGGACTGCTATCCAGGCCGGACAAGAGATCGCCGTGGTCCGCGGACCCGCGCGCCTGCTGCTGACGCGCGAACGCGTGGCGCTGAACTTCCTGCAGCGGTTGTCGGGAGTCGCCACGCTGGCGGGTGGTTTCGTCGATGCCGTGGCGGGGACCGGAGTACGAATATTGGACACGCGCAAGACTACTCCCGGGCTGCGGGTGCTCGAGAAAATGGCGGCGGCCGCGGGCGGCGTAATGAATCATCGCATGGGATTGTGGGACGCGGTGCTGATCAAGAACAATCACATTCGCTTGGCAGGGGGCGTTCGCGCGGCGGTGGAACGGGCGCGGCCGCTGGGCAAGCCGATCGAGGTGGAAGTCCGCACGCGCGCCGAAATCGAGGTCGCGCTGGATTGCGGCGCGGGGCGGCTGCTGCTGGATAATATGACTCCGGCGCAGGCGGCCGGGGAGATTCGCTTCATCGCGCGGCGGGCGGAGGTAGAGATTTCCGGGGGCGTCACGCTCGAGAATGTGCGGGCTTACGCTGACGCCGGGCCGGATTTCATTTCGTCGGGGTCGATTACGCACTCGGCGACGGCGGTGGATATTAATTGCGGCATTTATGAGCTTTGATTTGCCGGGGCGTCGGGTCGAGTGGCTGGCTTCGACCGATTCGACCATGATCGTGGCGGCGCGATTGGCTCGCGAAGGCTGTGCGTCGGGAACGGTGGTGGGGGCGGACCAGCAAACGGCCGGGATTGGGCGTGCGGGGCATTCCTGGTATTCCGAACCCGGGTCCGGGTTGTACGTGTCGATCGTGCTGCGGCTGGCGCTGGGCTCGGAATCACTGCCGTTGATGATGCTGGCGCTGGGGTTGGCCACGCAGCATGCGATCGCAGATGTCTCGGGGCTCGCGCCGGATCTGCGCTGGCCTAACGATGTTTTGCTGGGCGAGAAAAAGTGCGCGGGGATTCTGGCGCAGATCGAGGGCGATGCGGTGATCGCGGGGATCGGAATTAACGTCGGGCATACCAGTTTTCCGCCGGATATCGCCGCGCTGGCGACATCGCTACGGCTGGCGGGCGCGGGCGTGCCGCGCGATGTGCTGCTGGCGGCGCTGGTGACCGCTGTCGAAGAATCCTGCGGCGTGTTGACGAGCAGCGGGCCGGCGGCGATTTGCGACGCGTTTACGCGCGCCTCGAGCTATGCGCAGGGTCGGCGGGTACACGTGGAACAGGACGATGCGATCCTCGAAGGCGTGACGGCGGGGCTCGACGCCTCCGGTTTCCTGTTGCTGCGGCAGGATAATGGAACGGTGACGAAAATCCTGGCTGGCGGCGTCCGGCCAATCTGACTATGCTCTTAGCACTCGACGCGGGAAATACGAACATCACCATCGGCGCGTTCTTGAACGGGAAACTTACGGGCCGCTGGCGCCTGCGCACCATTCGGGAGCAGACTCCGGACGAGTGGGGCATTCTGATGCGCAACCTGTTCTCCCTGTCCGAGCTGGATTTGAGCCAGGTGCACGGCGTAGTAATTTCCAGCGTGGTGCCGGCTGTCGATCAGCCGCTCACGGCCATGGCGGAGCGCTATTTTAAGCGCGAGCCCATGTTCGTTACGCCGGCTACGGACACCGGAATCAAAGTGCTGTATGACAATCCGCGCGAGGTGGGGGCGGATCGGGTGGTCAATGCCGTTGCCGGGTTCCACAAATACGGCGGCCCTTGCGTGATTGTAGATCTGGGCACGACCATCAACTTCGACGTGGTTTCGAAGGACGCGGAGTTTTTGGGCGGACTGATCGCTCCGGGCATCGGCATGTCGATCAATGGGCTGTTTGCGCGCACCGCGCGCCTGCCAATGGTCGATTTCCGGGCGCCGGAAAAGCTGGTGGGCAGTAATACGGTGGGGAGCATACAGTCCGGACTGTATTACGGGTTCATCGGGCTGATCGACGGCATCGTCGAACGCATCGTGAAGCAGTTGGGCCCGGAGACCAAGGCCGTCGCCACCGGAGGGCAGGGGCAGTTGATCGCGGACGGCTCGCGGCTGGTGAAGGTCTATGACGAAGACCTGACGCTCGAAGGACTGCGGCTGATCTGGGAGCGCAATCAAGCACGTTGACGGAAAATTACTTCAACTATTTCACGGAAATCGAAGACCACTTTCAGCGCGCCCGCGGGACCGGGCTGTTTCTGCTCTCCCCGCTCGACTGGGCGCTGATCGAGGCCTGGAAGAACGCCGGCATTCCGCTCGAAGCGGTGCTGCGCGGGATCGATCAGGCTTTCGATAAATGGCGCTCGCGGCCGCCGCGCGCACGGCTCCAGATGGTGAATTCGCTGGCTTATTGCGCGCAGGCGATTGCGGCTGAAGTCCAGAACGCCGGCAAGACCGGGACCGCTTACATCGCGATTCCGGGCGGCTATTCCACCAATCGCTACTTCTCGATTTTCGGCGGCGTAGTGCCGGTGAGCAATCCGCGCCTCGCGGCTGTGATCGTGATTGTCGATCCGAGCGCCGGACAGCACATGGGTGGCGACGTCGCCGCACCGGTGTTCTCGGCCATTCTCGGCGGCGCGCTGCGGCTGCTGGCGATACCGCCCGATGATGTGCCGTCGCGCCCGACTGATGCGCTATTGGCGACGCCCAAGATGGCTCGGCGATGAACATTGCCGGCAGCAACGGCTGGCGACCGCTCAAGGCACTCCTCGGCGGCATGGCCGAAGTGCCTGAGTCGCTGGAGGTCTCGGATCTGGCGCTCGACAGCCGGCAGGTGAGTAGCGGATCGGCATTCCTGGCGTTGCATGGCCGCGCACACCATGGTGTCGAATTTGCTGCCGAAGCGGCGCGCCGCGGCGCCCGTGTCGTCTTGTGGGAGCCGGCGGCCGGCGTGAAAGCTCCGGAGCTGCCCGATGGCATCCTGTCGGTGGCGGTGCCCGGACTATCAGAGCAGGTCGGCTACATTGCCGATCGCTTCTTTGATGCGCCTTCGGCCAAGCTTGCGATAACCGGTATCACCGG
>CAVVZG010000038.1:0-19377 GCA_963752205.1 Bryobacterales bacterium
CAATCTTCGCGGATATCGCGAAACGTTTTGACCTAGTCCGCCAGCGGGCGCATGAATTGTTCGAAAGCCGGGGCGGCGAAATGAGCCGCGCTCTGGACGATTGGTTTACTGCGGAGCGTGAAGTGTTCGGCTGGACCGCGGCCGAGCTATCGGAAAAGGAGAACGCCTATGAAATCGATTTCACACTGGCGGGCTTCGATCCGAAAGACGTCCAAGTGACCGCGACTCCGGGTGAGATTATCGCCCGCGCGGCCGCTCAGGAAGAACGCAAGAGCGAAAACGGTAAGGTTCTGTGGAGCGAATTTGGTTCGAAGGATGTGTGCCGGCGCTTCGAAATTCCGAGCCCGATCGATACCGATAGAGTGACGGCTACTCTCGACAAAGGAGTCCTCCATATCAGGGCGCCGAAGGCGGCTCAGCTGAAGGAGAAAAACATCAGCGTGGCTACCGCCGCTTGAAGCCACCACTGCCCCGCGGTTCTGGTTATCCTAGAGACCTGTGATGCGGGGCATCATTTTAATATTGCTGACGGCGCTTGGGCTGCCGGCGGCCGAATTGACGGTGGATCACGTATCGGTCGCCGGCGCGGACTTAAAACAGATGCAGGCGCGCTTGGCGGCGCTGGGGATTCCTAGCGAATATGGCGGCCCGCATAGCAATCACGCCACGCAAATGGCGCTTACCAGTTTTCCGGACGGGTCCTATCTGGAACTGATCGCGCTGCAAGATCAACCCGATGCGAAGGCGGTGGCGGCGCATTACTGGTCGAAGCAGATTCAGGGCAACGCGGGTCCGGCGGCGTGGGCGGTGCGCGCGAAGAACATGGCGGCCGAGGTGGAGCGCCTGCGGGCCGCCGGCATCGTGGTAAGTATGCCGGTGCGCAGTGGGCGCGAGCGTCCGGACGGCACGCGGCTCGAGTGGGAAGCGGCGCAGGTGGGCCAGGAACCGAACGGCACTTTCTTCCCGTTTCTAATTCGCGATTTCACGCCGCGTGAGGCGCGCGCGTTTCCCGAGGGCAAACCCGCGACGCACAATTTCACCGGCATTCGGTACGTGGTGATCGCGGTGCGCGATCTGAAAGCCTCTAGCGCGCGCTACCGGCAGGCTTATGGTCTGGGCGCTCCGACCGAACTCGAAGACACGAAATTCGGCGCGCGTCTGGCGGTGTTTGCGGGGACGCCGGTCATGCTGGCGGAACCTCTAAACCCGCAATCCTGGGTCGCCGAACGCATCGAACGTTTCGGCGAAGGTCCTTGCGCATTTGTGTTGGGCAAGTTCGACAAGAGCACTCCGAAGATGGGATGGGCGGCGATCACTTGGTATGACAGCGCGAAGCTCGGCTGGCATTTGGGATTCGAGAATTGAGCGCGGGAATGCAGGCGGGCAAAAGCGAACGGACCCGCACTCTCGGGCTATTTGATTCCACCATGCTGGTAGCGGGGTCGATGATCGGCTCCGGCATCTTCATTGTGTCAGCCGAGATGTCGCGCAACGTGGGCAGCCCGGGCTGGCTGCTGGCTTCCTGGGTGATTACTGGGATTTTGACGCTGACCGCCGCGCTCTCCTACGGCGAACTGGCCGCGATGATGCCGCGCGCGGGCGGGCAATACGTTTATCTGCGCGAAGCGTTCTCGCCCATGTGGGGATTCCTCTACGGCTGGACGCTCTTTGGCGTGATCCAGACCGGCACGATTGCGGCGGTGGGCGTGGCCTTCGCGCGCTATCTGGGAGTGCTGTGGCCGGCAATCTCGGAAAGCAATTACCTGGTCGCGCCCATCCATCTTTCGACGGATTACGCGTTGTCGCTCTCGACTGCGCAACTGGTGGGGATTCTGGTGATTTTGCTTCTCACCTATACCAACACGCTAGGCATACGCTACGGCAAGAGCGTGCAGAATTTTTTCACGGTGGCGAAGATCGGCTCGCTGCTGGGATTGATCGGGCTGGGCATTTTTCTGGGGTGGAATCGCCAGGCAGTAGCGGGAAACTTCGGGCATGCGTGGACGCCGCGCGGCTTCACGCCCATCGCTCCGGGGTTGACGCCGGAGACTTCGTTCGGCCTGCTGGTGGCTTTGTGCGTGGCGCAAACCGGATCCTTGTTTTCAGCGGACGCCTGGAACAACATCACCTTTACGGCGGGCGAAGTGCGTACGCCGCGCCGCAACGTGCCGCTGTCGCTGGCCTTGGGGACGGCGATCGTGATCGGCCTGTATTTGCTCGCGAATGTCGCTTATTTGGTGGTGCTGCCCTTCGATCAGGTGCAGTCCGCGCCGCTCGATCGCGTGGCGAGCGCCATGGTGGGCGCGGTTTATCCCGGGGCCGGCGCGCAGATCATGGCGATCGCGATCATGATCTCGACCTTCGGCTGCATCAACGGCATGGTGCTGGCGGGCGCGCGGGCGTGCTTCGCCATGGCGCAGCACAACCTGTTTTTCCGGGCCGCCAAGAACATCAACAAGGCTCAAGTGCCGGGCGTCGCGTTGATCATGCAGGCAGCATGGACGACGTTCTTGGTGCTGCCGCGAACTTATGACGTCTCGACGGGGAAGTTCGGCAATCTGTATGGGAATTTGCTGGACTACGTGGTGTCGGCGGCGCTGATCTTTTATATCCTGACCATCGCCGCAGTCTTCGTGCTGCGCAAGCGCCGTCCTGATGAAGAGCGGCCGTACCGCGCATTCGGCTATCCCTTCGTGCCTGCGCTTTACATCCTGGGCGCGTCCGTCATTCTTGTCTTGCTGTTCGTCTACCGCGCTTCGACTACGGTGCCGGGGTTGGTGATCGTGCTGATCGGCGTGCCCGTGTATTTCGTCCTGAAACGCCGCATCGCGTAACCTGGAGTAATGAAGACTACACTCCTCGTTTGCGTGCTCTTCCTGGCCGCTGCCAGCGGTTTCGCGGACCAGATCACCATGAAGGACGGCGACCGGATCACGGGCGCCATTGTGAAGAAAGACGGGGACAACATCACCGTCAAGAGCAAGAATTTTGGCATCGTAACGCTGAAGTGGGCGGATGTCGCTACGGTGAAGAGCGATGAGGCGATCAATGTCACGCTCGCCGGCGGAAAAACAGTGAAAGCTAAGATTGAAACGCAGGGCGACCGCATCCAAGTGGCCGCGCCGGAAGTGCCGCAGGCGGTGGATCCCAAAGACGTGGTGACGCTGCGCGACGACGCGGAAGAGAAGACTTACCAGAAGTATCTGCATCCCAGACTCCTGGATCTGTGGGCCGTTACCGGCAGCCTGAACCTGGCCGGCACCAAAGGCAACGCGGAGACGTCAACGTTGACGACGCCTATTAATTTTGTGCGGGCCTCGAACACCACGCGTACCACGGCGTACTTCAATTCGATCAGCTCATCGGCGACCGTTAACGGCGTGAACGCGCAAACCGCGAAGGCTGTGCGCGGCGGTTGGGGTTACAACCGGAACCTCAATAAGAAAATATTCCTGAACGCCTTCAACGATTATGAATACGACAAGTTCCAATCGCTCGATCTAGGTGTGACAGTGGGCGGCGGCGCGGGTTATCTGATCTGGTCGCACGATACCAGCCGGCTGAGCGTAACCGGCGGCGGCGACTGGAACCGCCAGGCCTTTGGTGCGGCCGCCGCGAGTGCGGCGTTTACGCGGAATTCGGCGGAGGCCTTTTGGGGCGACGACTTCAACTACAAGTTGAGCGCCCGCACCAGCTTCGTTGAGACTTTCCGCATGTTCAACAATCTCTCTAATACGGGGCAGTACCGCATGAACGCCGACGCAGGTGCAACCACGCAACTGACCAAGTGGCTGACCTGGAATGTGTCACTGAGCGACCGCTATCTAAGCGACCCCGCGTCGGGGCGTAAGAAAAACGACTTCCTATATAGCACGGGGTTGGGTTTTAGCTGGGCGCGCTAAACGTCAAGCAATTCCCTAAGAATCCGCGCGGCGGTTTCCTTACCGCGTTCGCCCACCTCTCCGATGGGGCCGACGCAACCCGGGCAGCCGGCTTCGCAGGGGCAGCCGCGCAGAAGAGCCGCCGCGCCTTCGAGCAAGGGCCGCGTCATCTTGTAGAGCGGCGCACTCTGGCCGATGCCGCCTGGGTAGTTGTCGTAGAGGTACAGATTCGGCTCGAAGGTCTGCAGACTGCCGGCGATGGCTTCGGTGATGGATACCCCCAAATCGCGCGGATCGCACATGACGCGCAGAGAGCCGACGGTGCGGAGGAGTGCCCCTAGCGCTACTAAGCCGCTTTGTTTTTCCGTAGGCGTCAGATCGGCGAAGCGCGCGAGAAAACTCTCCGGGAAGTGCAGCCAGAAGGCTGTTGTGTGCATCTCCTGCTCGGGCATCGAGAGGTGGCCCGCGCCTACGTTTTCCATGGTGTAGAACTTGATTTTCTTGAAGCCGACGATTTGCCGGTTCAGGCGCACGTCGCCGTAAGCGGCGCTGGCTCCGTTGACTGCAGACGACTCGAAAGCTTCGAGCTCCTTTACCTGCGTGTAGTCGATGGCGTCGGTGAAGTAATCCGAATCGACATGGCGGACGTAGGCTTTGCGGCCGTCGTAATCGAAGCGCTCCACTTGATACTGGCGCGCGTCGTGCAGATAGATGGCTTTCTCGTGCAGCGTGGTGAGTGCGGCGGTGAAGGCTACTTCGCCGATCACACGATGATCGCCGGTGATGTCGACGACCAGGAAGTTGTCGCTCGAAATGCTGCGCAGGCTGACGGCGTCGGCGGGGTAAGTGTCGGAAGTCCAGTGCCATGCGCCCTTGGAGTCGGTGCCGGAATGATGCAGCAGTTTGAGGTCGGCGAGAAACTGGCACATCTCGCCGACATCGTGCGTGCCGAACTTCTCGTTATCGCGCACCGGCAGTTCGAAGGCGGCGCATTTCATGTGGTTGATCAGGATCTCCAGATTGTCGGGATTGATGTAGGCGTGTTCGGGCGGGCGTTCGAAGAAGTACTCGGGATGCTCGATGATGTATTGATCGAGGGGAGCGCTGGAGGCAACCAACACGGCTAGCGCCGTGGTCTGGCGGCGCCCAGCGCGTCCGGCGCGCTGCCAGGTGGAGGCGATGGTTCCGGGATATCCGGCCATGACCACGGCGTCTAACGATCCGATGTCGATGCCAAGCTCGAGAGCGTTGGTCGCGACCACGGCGCGGATATCGCCGTCGCGCAGTTGGCGTTCGATCTCACGGCGTTCCTTAGGCAGATAGCCGCCGCGATAGCCGCGGACGCTGCCGTTGGGGCGGTCATCCTTTAAATAGGTAAGCAGGATTTCGGTTGCCAGGCGGGAGTTGGCGAACACTAGCGTCTGCTGGCCGCGGTCTAGAAGTTCGCGGGCGATGCGGCGGGTTTCGTTCAAATAGCCGCGGCGGATGCCTAGCGCTTTATTTACGACCGGCGGGTTGTAGAACACCACATATTTTTCGCCCGACGGTGCGCCATTTTCCGACACAAGTTCGAACTGTTGGCCAGTGAGCGCTTGCGCCAGCTCGCGCGGATTCGCGATGGTGGCCGAGCAGCAGATGAATTGTGGCGATGACCCGTAGAATTCGCACACGCGCTTCAGACGGCGCAGCACATTGGCCAGATGACTGCCGTAGACGCCGCGATAGGAATGCAGCTCATCAATCACGATGTAGCGCAGGTTCTCGAACGCCTTCGCCCATTTGGTGTGGTGCGGCAGGATGCCGGAGTGCATCATGTCGGGATTAGTGAGGACGACATTCGCACGCTCGCGGATGGCGCGGCGGGCGTCTTGCGGCGTATCGCCATCGTAGGTGAAGGCGCGGAGTTCCACGTTTGAAGCGCCGCGTCCCATGGCATCGACGGCGCCCTGGAATTCGGCCAGTTGGTCTTCGGCCAGCGCTTTGGTGGGGAACAGGTAGAGTGCGCGCGCAGCGGGGTCGGCAATCAGGCGTTCGAGCACCGGGAGGTTGTAGCACAACGTCTTGCCGGAGGCCGTGGGTGTGACCACTACGACGTTGCGTCCGGCGGCGGCGTGCTCGAATGCCTCGGCCTGGTGCGAGTACAACTGGCGGATGCCACGCGCGATCAGTGACTGCTTGAGCGACGGCGCGAGGGTCTGAGGGAAGTCTGCGAAGACGCCGGGCTTGGCGGGCTGGCGGCGGATGGCGCGGACGGGCGAATCGGGGTCCGCCATCCATTCCTCGAAGCGTGCGATCGCTCCGGCGAGGCCGGTGCGGCGTGCCAGGATACGGTCGTTTTCGAGTACGCCGGACGGGTCCGGAAATCCTAAGGTGAGGTTCATGTTCGCCCTTCCTTCGCCTATGTTAACACTGGCTGGGGCAGGCGGACGGGAGGAAGTTAGATGCGCTGGCGGACGAACTCGTAGCGCTCCATGGTGGCGGCGAAGCGGGTTTGCTCTTCGCTGCGAACCACCTTGCCGACGCAGCGCAGGCGCACTTCGGCGCGCGTGCCGGGCGCCTTGGGGAGCGTGATCAAGTACTCGATCGACGAGCCGACTTCGACGGGCACTTTGGACGTGAACAGCACCCCGCAGGAACTCACGTTGCGGGTTTCGCCTTTGGCTTTGTTCTTGACCTCACCCGCTACGATCTCGAAGGGAAGACGCAAGTCGAAGCGCTGATGTTTTCGTTGTTCCGTCACTGTGATACCGAGTTTATAGAGTGAAGCATCTAAGGTCAACGCCTTAGAGTCCTAAAATGAATGCGATTGTAATGGTACTTTTGAATTTATGGACTACGTCGTTCCTGCTGCTCAGCAGCCTTCTCTACCTGTCACCGGCACGCAAGCGCGCTTTCCGGTTCGCCGCATTTATTGTGTAGGACGCAACTATCTGGCGCATGTTCGCGAGATGGGCCACGATGAAAAATCACCGCCGTTTTTCTTCGCCAAGGCCGGCGACATGATTGTCGAGGATGGCGCAACGGTTGCGTACCCGCCGTTGACGAGCAACTATCACCACGAAGTGGAGTTGGTGGTGGCTATCGGCAAAAGCGGTGCGAACATTCCCGTGAGCGCGGCGCTCGATTATGTCTACGGTTACGCGGTGGGCTTTGACATGACGCGCCGAGATTTGCAGCAGGCGGCGGCGAAGAAGGGACACCCGTGGGAGATCGGCAAATCGTTCGATAAATCGGGGCCGTGCGGGGCTATACACCCGGTGTCTGAGGTGGGGCATCTTAGCGACGGCGAATTGCAGATTGCGGTCAACGGGCAGGTGCGCCAGCACTCGAATTTGAACTTGATGATTTGGGACGTGCCGCATATTATCAATCATCTTTCGCAGCAAGTGAGGCTCGAACCGGGGGACCTGATTTACACGGGCACGCCGGAGGGCGTCAGTGCGGTGGTGGCGGGCGATATCCTGGTGGGGCGCATCGACAAATTGGGCGAGTTAACGATTAAGGTGGCGTAACATGCTGGAGCTTCGTAAATCGCAAGATCGCGGTACGGGCAAACAGGACTGGCTGGAGGCGCGCTTCACGTTTTCCTTTGGACCTTATCTGGATCCCGCGCAGAACGGCTTTTCGGATTTGAAGCTGCTGAACGACGATCGCGTGGCGCCGGGAGGCGGTTTCGCGACGCACTCGCATCAGGATATGGAAGTGTTTTCTTATGTGCTGGCGGGCGCGCTGGAACATAAGGACTCGATGGGCGAGGGTTCGGTGGTGCGCGCGGGCGATGTGATCGCGATGAGCACGGGCAGCGGGATCACGCACAGTGAATTCAATCATTCGAAGTCGGAGCCGGTGCATTTTTTCCAAATTTGGGTGGCGCCGGACCGGCAGGGTGTCGCGCCGCGCTATCAGCAGAAGCACTTTCCTGATAGCGAAAAGCGTGGGCACTTAAGGTTGCTGCTGTCGCCGAACGGTGCGGACGGTTCGCTCGGCATTTATCAGGACGCGCGGATTTATGCGGGGCTGTTCGACGGCACGGAGAACTTCGGCTTGGCGCTGGGAGGCGGCCGCTGCGCTTATGTCCACGTGGTGCGGGGGAGCGTATCGGTCAACGGCACGGAACTCGCGGAGGGAGATGGCGCGCGGGTTCGCGGGGAACGGCGATTGGTGTTCGATCAGGGGCGCGGCGCTGAAGTGCTGGTGTTCGACTTGCGGGCTGCGGACTAAGGGCGAATGGGTTCCGGAATAGCGGCGCCATCGGCGCGGGGGTCGGAGGCGGCGTAGTTGGTTCCGGTTTTAGAGTTGTGCAGAATCGCCTGGCCGCGGCCCATCTCTTGCGTGTATTCGCGGCGGATGGCGATTTGGTGGCCGCGTTCGGAGAGTTGCTGCAGGGTGCTGGCGGGGACGCGCACTTCGATCGACAGGTCGCAGCCAGTGGAATTGCGTTTGGTGAAGCGCGGGGCTTCTAGCGCGGCTTGCAGATTCATGTTGTAGTCGACCAGGTTTGAAACGAACTGGGCGTGCGCTAAGGGCTGATTCGCGCCACCCATGATGCCGAAGCCGATGTGCATGTCGCCGCGCTCCATGAAGGCGGGGATGATGGTGTGGAATGGGCGTTTGCCGCCTACCAGCACGTTCGGGTGCTTGGGTTCGAGGGTGAATCCGCCGCCTCGGTTTTGCAGGAGGAAGCCCATGCCTTCCACGGTGACTCCGGAACCGAATTCCGCATAGACGCTTTGTATCCAACTGGTCATGTTGCCGTCTTTGTCGACGATGGTCAGGTAGGTGGTGTCGCTGCCTACGGGTTGTCCTGCGGGGACTTCGCAGTTGGCATGTTTGGGATCGATTAAGGCGGCGCGCTTGCGGGCGTACTCTTTGGAGAGCAACTGGGCGACGGGGACGTCGTAGGTATGCGGGTCCGCGTCATAGCGGTGCACGTCGGCGTAGGCTAGCTTCATGGCTTCGATACGCTTGTGCATTTCGATGGGGCTGAACGCGCCTAGCGGCGTAGGCGGCGCGGTTTCCATAATATTCAGCATTTCGAGTGCGGCCATGCCTTGGCCGTTAGGCGGCAATTCGTAGACGCGCCAGCCGCGATAATCGATAGAGATCGGCTGCACCCATTCGGCGGAATAACTGGCGAGATCCTCGGCCGTCATGGTGCCTCCCAGGTTTTGGGAAGTCTTCAGAATTGCGGCGGCGATTTCACCTTTGTAGAGCGCGTCGGGGCCCTTCTCGGCCACCAGGCGCATGGCTCGGGCCATGCCGGGATTACGGAACACGTCGCCTTCGAGCGGCGGCTTGCCGCCGGGCAGAAATACGCGCACCGACTCGGGATTGGCTCTGATACGCGGCTGATTGGCGGGATCGGCCCAGGATTCCTGAATTGCTTCCGAAACCGGGAAGCCATTTTCGGCATAGGCGATGGCGGACTGGAACAGGTCTTTCCAGGGCAGCTTGCCGTAGCGCTGATGCATTTTCCACCAGCCGTCGACGGCGCCGGGAACCGTGAAGCTGTGAATGCCTTCCTGGGGCATGGTTTTGACGCTATGCTTGGCCAGGAATTCGGGTGAGAGCGCACGCGGCGCGGGACCGGACGAGTTTAAACCTTGCAGCTTGCCGGTTTTGGCATCCCAATAGAGGGCGAACAGGTCTCCACCCAAGCCGTTCTTCATCGGCTCGACCACGGCGAGGACCGCGTTGGCGGCTATGGCGGCATCGACCGCAGTGCCCCCGCGCGCCAGAATTTGCACGGCAGCTTGCGACGCCAAGGTCTGGCTGGTGGCGGCGATCCCCTGCTGGGTAATCACTTGCGAGCGGCCGTAGTTGCGTCCTTGGGCGGCGAGCGGCGCCTGCGGGATCAACAGGATCGCGACCAGACAGCCGATGGTTCTCATGCGGGGTAGTTTATCACCTGTATAGAAAAGTTGTATGGAAATGGGTATCGTAAAAGCGTGCGGCTTGCGTACGATGCGCTACAATAGAAGCACCATCCTCGGCGATCCGCGACGGCCCTGTTGTCCGCAACACTAAGGAGAAACATTGCATGGCCATCACACGGACAGCTCCCTCTAAGCCCGCTGAATCGAAAACTCAGCGCAGTCCCCGGCGGGCAACTCCTAGGGTGCCTGCAGCGGCGCCGGTCCCCGCTTTTGATGCGGTGGCGCATCAAAAGGAGATCGCGCAGGTGGCTTATCGCATTTGGCTGGAGCGCGCTGACCGGCCTGGGTCTCCCGAAGAAGACTGGCTAAAGGCAGAAGCCGAAGTGCGCGCCAAGTACACTCAGTAGCGAAGCTGCCAACCTAAAGATTCAAGCTCGTCGGTACGATATACATAAAGACGTGCCATGAGTACGGCAACCCTCCAGCCCGCAGCCGGTGTTTTGCTCGCGGCACCCCGCCAGACCCAGTGGATTATCTCCAAGCGCCAGGATCTGATCTGGTTTATCGGCTCCGCAGTCATCAGCTATTTGGCCTTGGGTGCCATGACGCTGGGGGTTGGCGTCGCCCTGATTCAGTTCATCTGGTTTTTCGGCATTGACGGTCCGCACGTTCAATCTACCATCACTCGCACTTACTTCGATAAGGAGGAGCGCGCGCGGCTGGGCTGGTTTCTGTGGATTCCCGTGCCGCTGCTACTGGCGGGGCCGATCATTGTATACGCGGGATTCGGTTCCCTGTTCTTCTTGTTTGCGGTGTGCTGGCAGCAGTTCCACATCGTGAAACAGCACTTCGGGTTCATGATGCTGTACAAGGGCAAGAACAAGGACCGCACGGATTTTCTGCTGGACCGCTGGCTGCTGCTGAGCTCGCTGCTGATCCCACTGGGCATGTTTGTGCTGCGCACGCGGCCGGTGATCATCCAGACGGTTCCGCTGGCGGCGTGGCTGCCGACGGTAGCCGTTAGCCTCTACATCATTCTGGCTGCGGGATGGCTGCTGCGGCAAGTGCAGAAGTGGCGCGCGGGGCTGCCCATGAACTGGCCTAAATTGGCATTGTTGGGTATGACCATTCCGCTGACAGTGGATCGCGCTTTTGTATGGGTCGCACTACGGTCCCAACGGGATCGTGCGCGCGGGGATCGCGCTTGGCCTGTTCCATAGCTTCCAATACCACCGCTTAATGTGGTTCCACAATAGCAATCGTTACAGCGAACCGGGAGCTGTCGAGCGCCACGGACTGGCGGCTCATCTGGTGGGGAGTTTCGGGGTTTATATCTCGATCGCCATCGGCTTGAATCTGGTGCTGAACTTCATTCCTTCGGCGATGCTGCCTTATGACACGGCGCAGGCCGCGGTGTGGGGCGTCGCGTTCACGCACTATTGCATGGATGCGCGCATCTGGCACGTGCGCTCCGATAAAGGACTCGCCGCCGCGCTGCGGATGGCGTAGGCTGCGCTTCGAATCCGGGACATGCGGGCCATTCTTTTTGACATGGACGGAGTGTTGTACAACTCCGACGAAGCTAATTCCAGGAGCGGCGGAAACGCTGGCTTGGCTGCGCGAGCGACGCGTCCCGCATTTGTTTGTGACCAATACCACCTCGCGCGGCCGCGATGCGCTGACGGAGAAGCTGGCGCGATTCGGAATTCCGGCGAGTCCCCAAGAAATTATGACGCCGTGCGAGGCCGCGGCGGACTGGCTGCGCTCGCAAAGTGGTGGAGGCGTGGCCCTGTTTCTGCGTCCGGCGGCGCGGGCGGCCTTCGAGGGGCTGGAATGCCTGGCGGATGACGCGGAGAGCGGCGCGCGCTACGTCGTCATCGGCGATTTGGGAAGCGCTTGGGATTTTCAGACGCTCAACCGAGCCTTCCGGTTGCTGCACGCGAACCCCGAGGCGACGCTGATCGCCCTGGGGATGACGCGCTACTGGAAAGCGGCGGACGGGATTTCAATGGATGTCGCTCCGTTCGTGGCGGCGCTCGAAAATGCCAGTGGACGCCGAGCCCTGGTATTTGGCAAACCGGCTCCGGCCTTCTTTCACGCAGCGGCTGAAAGGTTGGGGGTTCCGAGCGGTGAGATCGTGATGGTGGGCGACGACATCGAGAGTGACATCGCTGGCGCGCAAGCGGCCGGCATGGGGGCGGCTCTAGTGAGAACTGGCAAGTTCCGCGGCCTGGATCTGGAAGGGCCGGTCAAGCCGGATGCGCTGCTCGATTCGGTGGCGGAACTACCGGAGTGGTGGGAGCGGCGGTAGCTTGTAGTGCGGTCTGCCGCTCCGGAATATCAAAAACTCAAAAGCTCAGATCAGTGAGGCGTGTGCGAATGACGTTCTCGATCACAGTCACGATGGCGGTGAGTTTCGCCAGAACTTCGGGTTTGACCCGTGTGAAGCCTCGCTTCAGGAGGGCCGCAATGGTACTCCTGTTCTCGGATGAAAGAAAGGGCCTAGCCTGCGCTCACCGGTAGAGCTAAGGCGTCCATGGCGGCGGAGTGCCGGCGGTAGGGCGCGTACAATACCCGGAACGCGGCCACGGTCAGGATCGCGCCGATGCCCATCGAAATCGCCAATGACGTGCCTACAGCTTGTTCGTTGTGGAACAAGTAGTCGTTGAGCACTGCCGGGAGTAGCGGCCCCAGCGTGAGTCCCCCGAGGTTGAAGACCAGCAGGAATAGAGCGGAGACTTGGCCGCGCACCTGGTTGGGAAGAATCCACTGCAAGGCCGCGTAGGCGACGCCCATGGGCAGTCCTAGACAGAACAAGCCGGGCGCGAGCAGCGCCAGCGTTACGTAGGGATCCGCGGCGGTTAGGGCGATGGGGAACAGTAGCAGGACGCCGATGCCGCTGATCACGCCGACTCGTAAGGGGGCTTCGCGGACGCCCTGTTTCTTCCAGCGATCGGCCAATGCTCCACCGGCGTACATCCCCAGACAGCCGCAGGTGAGGATGATCAAGCCCAGGCTGCGGCCGGTCTGGCCGGCGCTCCAGTGGTGGACGCGTTGGAAGAAGGCGGGGGCCCAGGCGGTGAGCCCGTAGGTGCACATGGACTGGAAGATCATGGCCAGGGAGATTCCGGCGATGGATTGCCAGCGGATGCGGATTTGTTCGGCGACTTGAGATAGCGACAGGCGCGCGGCGCTGCCATCGCTCGACCGCAAGACATTCTTGCGCAGCGGCTCACGGATCGAGTAAACCCACAGCGCCACCAGCAGGCCGGGGATGCCGACGATTAAGAAAGTAAGGCGCCAGGAGGCCATGAGTCCCAGCACGGGCAGCGTCACGGCGGGCATCCGTACGGTGAAGTCGACCACGGCTCCGCCGACGATCAGCGCGAGGCCGGAACCGATAAAAATGCCCATGGAGTAGACGCTGAGCGCGCGGCCCAGGCGTTCCTTGGGGAAAGAATCGGTAATCAGAGAGAACGCGCCGGGAGCGAGGGTGGCTTCGCCGACGCCCACGCCCATGCGGGCCAGAAACAGCGTGGTGAAGCTGCGCGCGCCGCTGCAGAGCGCGGTCATTACGCTCCAGAACAGCACTCCGACGGTGATCAGATTACGGCGGTTGCGGGTGTCGGCGAGACGGCCCAGCGGCAGACCCAGAAACGTGTAGAACAGGCCGAACGCCAAGCCTTGCAGGAGGCCGATGCGGGTGTCGCTGATGGCCAGGTCGCGCTTGATGGAACCGACCAGGAGGCTGAGGATCTGGCGGTCGATAAACGACAGTGTGTAGCACACCATCAATACGAGAACCACGTAGCGCGCGTAGCCCACGCTGGGTTCCGATGCAGGCGGTATAGCGGTCTTGGCGGTAACGGTGGTCGACACTGGCAGCGTCCTCCTGTCTCAGAGCACGCTATATTCAATCACATTCGGCGGGCGGATGCGCGGCCGCTGGGTTCAGGCTCCGGCGGCGGCGTTGAAGCTGGCGAGTGCGGCGGGCTCGCTAGGAAAGGCGGTGAGGACGGTGTCGAGCTTGGTAATGCGCAGCAGATCCATGATGCGCGCCGGGATGTTCACCAGCTTTAGTTGGCCGCCGGCTTTATTGGTGGCGGAAAAGGCGCTGGCAAGTTCGCCGAGTCCCGAGCTGTCCATGAAGGTGACGTCGGCCAAGTTGAGGAGGATCTTGGTGGAACCGGCCTCGCGCAGCTTCGCGATAGCCTCGCGCATGGTCGCCGACCCGTCGTTCAAGACGATACGGCCCGCCAGATCTAGGATGGCGATATCGCCCGCGTACCGCACCGTTGCTTCAAAACTCACCCTTGCCTCCTGAAAATTCCGGGATAGTGAACGGGGATCAGCCGGATTGTGGATAGTATAGCGAAATGGCGGCCGGGCATTTGGGACATGTCGTATTTGGGACAATAGGTACTTGCTCAAACAAATTACGGTTCACGGGGCGCGGCAGCATAACCTGAAGAACATCGATGTCGCGATTCCGCGCAATACGCTGACGGTGATCACGGGGCTGAGCGGGTCGGGCAAATCGTCGCTGGCGTTCGATACGATTTACGCGGAGGGGCAGCGGCGTTACGTCGAAACGCTCTCGCCTTACGCACGGCAGTTCCTGGATCAGATGGAGCGGCCGGAAGTGGATTCGATTGACGGACTGAGTCCGGCGATTTCGATTGAGCAAAAGACGACTAGCCGGAGTCCGCGGTCGACAGTGGGGACCATAACAGAGATTTACGATTATCTGCGCGTGCTGTATGCGGCGATCGGCGTCCCGCATTGCCCCACCTGCGGCCTGGAGATTTCGCGGCAATCGGCGCAGCAGATCTTGCAACAGGTGATGACGCTGGGGGCGCAGGAGCGCGTCATGATCCTGGCGCCGATCGTGCGCGGGCGCAAGGGCGAGTATCGCAAGGAACTCGAAAAGCTGGCGCGGCAGGGATTTGTGCGGGCGCGCGTCGACGGCGTGCTGCGGCCGCTGGACGAGGAGATCACGCTCGACAAGCGCAAAAATCACACCATCGAGGTGGTGGTGGACCGCCTCCTGATCAAGCCGGAAGTGGAGAAGCGGTTGGAGGCATCGATCGAGACGGCGACCAAACTGGCGGGGGGGCTGGTGCTGGTGGCGCAGGTGGATGGGCCGGAACGGTTGTACTCGCAGAAACTGGCGTGTCCGGAATGCGGCTCGAGCGTGCCGCAGTTGGAGCCGCGGTCGTTTTCGTTCAACAGTCCGTTTGGGGCTTGCGAGACTTGCACTGGGTTGGGGAGCCGTTGGAATTGGGATCCGGCGAAAGTGATTGTCGACCCGTCGAAGCCCCTGCTTGATGGGGCGCTGGGGATTGGCGGCAGTTCGACCTATGTGAGCGGCGATTTGAAATTGTTGGCGGCGCGCTTGAAGATTCCTATTCAGAAGCCGTTTGAGAAGTTGTCGAAGAAGGCGCAGGAGGCATTGAGCGACGGGTTGATTGCGGCGTTGGATCAATACTACGAGCAGGAAGACGTGTCGGAAAACACGCGCGAATGGCTGTTGCAGTATCAATCGGCCTCAGTGTGTGCGGACTGCCATGGCAAGCGGTTGAAACCGTCGAGTCTGGCGGTGAAGGTGAAAGGCGTTGGCATCGCGGAGTTGACGGGGCTGTCGGTGACACGGGCGCTGGAGACGGTGAAGAATTGGAAGCTGCAAGGGCGGGAGTCGCAGATCGGCAAGCGGCCGGTGGATGAGGTACGCAATCGTCTGGAGTTTCTGGTGGGCGTGGGGCTGGGGTATTTGAGCCTGGAACGTTCGGCGGCGACTTTATCGGGCGGGGAGGCGCAGCGCATCCGTCTGGCCACGCAGATTGGCTCGAAGCTGCGTGGGGTTTTGTATGTGCTCGACGAACCGTCGATCGGGCTACATTCGCGCGATAACGACCGGCTGCTCGATTCGCTGCAAAGCTTGCGTGACCTGGGAAACACCGTCCTGGTGGTGGAGCACGATGCCGAGACCATCGAGCGGGCGGATTACGTCATCGATCTGGGGCCGGGCGCGGGCCGGTTGGGCGGGCAGTTGGTGGCGCAAGGCACGCCGAAGGAGATCGAGCAGAACAGCGAATCGCTCACCGGGCAGTACCTGGCGGGCACGCGCGTGATTGCGCTGCCGACGGAGCGGAACCTGCCGGGGAAGCGGCGCATCGTGATTCACGGGGCTTCGGAACACAATCTTAAAAAGATCGATGTGGAGTTTCCGCTGGGATTGTTTGTGGCGGTGACGGGTGTTTCGGGCAGCGGGAAATCCACGCTGGTGAACGACATTTTGTATCGCGCGGCGGCAAAGGAAGTGTATGGGTCGCGCGCGGAACCGGGGGCGCATACTTCGATCAAGGGGCTGGAATTGCTCGATAAGGTGATTGAGATCGATCAGGCTCCGATCGGGCGGTCGCCGCGGTCGAATCCGGCAACCTACACGCAGGTCTTCACGCATATTCGCGATTTATATTCGAAGCTGCCGGAATCGCGCGCGCGCGGCTACAAGCCGGGGCGGTTCAGCTTCAACGTCAAGGGTGGGCGCTGCGAGGCCTGCCAGGGCGACGGGCAGAAGCGCATCGAGATGAATTTCTTGCCGGACGTCTACGTTACTTGCGATGTGTGCCGGGGGCGGCGTTACAATCACGAAACTTTGCAGGTAAAATACAAAGACCAATCCATCGCGGATTTACTCGAAATGCCGGTGGACGATGCGTTATCGCTGCTCGAGAATATTCCGCAGATTCGGGCCAAGCTGGAGACGCTGGTGGAAGTGGGATTGGGGTATTTACATCTGGGGCAATCGTCGACAACGCTTTCGGGAGGGGAAGCGCAACGCATTAAGCTGGCGCGTGAGTTGAGCCGGCGGCAGACCGGGAAGACGCTCTACATTCTGGATGAGCCGACCACCGGACTGCACTTCGAAGACGTTCGCAAATTACTTGACGTGCTGCACAGCCTGGTGAAATTGGGCAACACTGTCGTGGTGATTGAGCATCATCTGGACGTGATTAAGACGGCCGACTGGGTGATCGATTTAGGACCGGAGGGCGGAGAACGCGGCGGATATGTGGTTGCCTGCGGGCCTCCTGAGGAGATTTTAAGGGTGAGTAAGAGCCACACGGGGCAAGCGCTCAAGAAGGCGCTGCGCGGCGGAAAAGCCGCATGAGTAAGTACGCGGAGAAGCCGCTTTCGTTCGCGGGGCTGAAGACGGTGCCGATTGACGCACGCGGCGGGAAAGTGCAGATCGAGCACTTCGCGCGGCCTTATAAAAAGGGCGACGGTGTGACGGGTTTGTTGGACTCGCTGCCGAAGCTGCTGGCGGCGGATGCGTTTCGCGGCGTGGTTGAGGCGGTACGGCGGGCCAAGGCGCAAAAGCGCGCGCTCCTATGGGGCATGGGCGGGCATGTAGTCAAGTGCGGGCTGGCCGATGTTTTGCTGGACCTGATGCGTCGCGAGTGGATCACCGGTTTTGTAATGAATGGCGCGGCGTCGATCCACGATTTCGAGATTGCGATCGCGGGCCAAACCAGCGAGGATGTCGAAGCGGTGCTGCCGGACGGGCGTTTCGGCGCGGCTGAGGAAACTGGCCGGGAGATGAACACATCGATCAGCGAGGGGGCGCGCGATGGGTTGGGCATGGGTGAAGCGCTGGGGCGGCGTCTGGAAAAACTCGCGAAGCCGGAGTTCGCTCCGCATAGCATTGTAGCGTCGGCTTACAAAGCCAATATCCCAGTGACGGTGCACGTGGCGGTGGGCACCGATACCCCGCACACGCACCCGGCGGCGGATGGACCGTCAATCGGTGCGGTCACGCATCATGATTTCCGCTTGCTGTGCTCGCTGGTGCGAGGGCTGAACGACGGCGGGGTGTATTTGAACTTGGGCTCGGCGGTGGTGCTGCCGGAGGTTTTCTTGAAAGCGGTATCGGTGGTGCGCAACTTGGGCTATCCGCTGGCGAATTTCACCACCGTGAACTTCGATTTTCTGCAACATTACCGACCGAAGCTGAACGTTGTCGAGAGGCCGCATGCGAAATCCGGCGGGCGGGGATTTGCGGTGACGGGGCATCACGAGCTGATGATTCCGCTGCTGGCCGCGGCGCTGATTGAGGGTGAATCCTGATCACCGCCATGCCACAGCGCGGCGCGCCAGCTTGGGGATACCACGATCTGGTGCTGTTTTTAAGCGCGGTGCTGCCGTCGCTCGCGCTTTCGGCGGCGCTGCTGCGCGTCGCCTTGATGGTGGCTCCGGTATTGCTCTCAAGTGACGCGGCGCGCACGCTGGTATTCCAATCCTTCATGTATTTGTTGCTGGTGGGGTCGCTGTATTTGGTGATCGTGTGGCGTTATGGAAGTCCTTTTTGGAGCGCACTTGGATGGACCTTCGAGATTCCCTACGGGTGGCTGCTGATGGCGGCGGGGCCGGTCTTGACCATCCTGCTCTCGGTGCTGGGCGTGGTGCTGCGCGCGCCTTCGGATAGTTCGCAAATCGAGGTTCTGATCAAGAGCCGAGCATCGCTCGCCGCGGTGATGCTGTTTGGGGTGGTGCTAGCGCCGATTTTCGAAGAAATGCTGTTCCGCGGCTTTTTGCTGCCGTTGCTGGCGCGGTCTGTGGGGCCGTGGTTGGGTATTTTTCTCACGGCGCTGCTCTTCGGATTACTACATGGCGCGCAAAATCATTGGGCCTGGCAGCCGATCGTGCTGATTGGCGTGGCGGGGATCGTGTTCGGCTTTGTGCGTTACAAGACGAAATCGACCACGTCGGCGTTTGTGATGCATTCGGCTTACAACGCAACGGGATTTCTGGGTTACGCGTTGACGCACTGGCAACAGCTGAACTAGAGTCCGCGATAGCTGACGAGTTCCACGCGGGCCTCACGCAGCGCGGCACGTACTTCGGGCGAGGTCAGCGCGCGCAATTCCTGCTCGCGGCTTTCCTTCAAACGCGTGGGGGCGCCGCGCAGTTCGTCGCCGCAGAGGCCGGGATGGCACATAAATTCCGTCGAGCCCTCGGGCAGGGCGCGGATCAGGCGGGCCAAGTCTGCCGCGCCGTAGCGGCCGGTGATCTGGAATCCGGCGAAGTGATCTGTGGAGCGGCAACCATGCCGGGCTAACACGCGCGCGAAATGGGCGCGGACAATCCGCAGGCTCCTGCTGGTGGCTCGCTTGGCCCACGTGACCCCCGGTCCCGCCGGTGTGAGCGGAAGATCGAAGGGGCGGCGCACCCAGGGAATCTTGTACTCTTCCGAAAGCTGGGCCACGGCTGCGAGTACCGGCGGCAACAGGTGCGTGTGCTTGTGGGTGTCGAGGTGGGTGGGCTCAAGACCAGCGTCCAGGATGCGCCGCAACTGCGTCTGCAATTCGTCGTAGATGCGGATGCGGCCGAACGCGACGGCGCGGGTGAGTTGGGCTACGGTGGCGGGAAAAGGCGGCTCGCCGACCAGTACCAGATGGACTCCGATATCGAGCGTGGGGTTCTCCCGCGCCAGGCGCAGCGCATCGTCAAACGCCGCGCCGGTGGCCATCAGTGTGGTGGCGGTGAGGATACCCTGACGGTGGGCTTCGACGATCCCCTGATTCACGTCACGCGTGAAGCCGAAGTCGTCGGCGTTG
>CAVVZG010000039.1:0-8278 GCA_963752205.1 Bryobacterales bacterium
GCGCATTCTGGCGGTGCCGGTGGAAGCTCTCGGTTATCAAAAGGAGCTGATCGTCGTCAACGATGGCTCGCGTGACAACACCGAGGAAATAGCGCGCGATTGGGCCAGCCGCTTTCCGCAGGTGCACTGCTTCACGCAGGTCCCGAACCAAGGAAAGGGAAAGGCTGTGCAGCGTGGCATCCGCGAAGCAACCGGTGACTATATTTTGATACAGGACGCCGATCTCGAGTACGAGCCGCGCGATTACTTGAAGCTGCTGAAAGGTTTAGATTACGCCGATGTCGTGTACGGCAGCCGCACCCTTGGTCAGAACCGCCGGCAGTTATTTCCGGGCAAGCATCCGCAGCAAGGAGTGGGCCCTTGGTTCGCCGGCGTGCTGCTGACGCTGTGGACTGCGTTCCTTTACCAGCGTTGGATCACCGATACGCTCACGGCTTACAAACTTTATCCAGCCGTAGTAGTCAAGGCCATGCAACTGCGCACCAGCGGTTTTGAAACCGATCATGAGATCACCGCCAAGCTGGTCCGAAGGGGGCTGCGCATTGCCGAAGTGCCGATTGAATACCATCCACGCTCACAGGACGAAGGAAAGAAAATAAAACCTTCCGACGGGTTCATAGCGGTGTGGACGCTGTTGCGCTTCCGCTTCACTCAGTAGGTTTCGCAACTGCCAGAGTCTGCCCGATATTGTAGGTGAGCCACAGCTTGCCGATGCCCAGTGCGTCGATCGTGAGCCGCAACCACTCCAGCGGCTTTCCATAAGGAGCGGCGCGCTGCGCTACGTAGCCGAGTGGCAGCACCGGCCAAAACGATTCGAACCACAATGTCGAAAATCCCGCGCGGCGCAGATGTTCCGTCATCGTTTTGCGCGTGTAGTAAATCAGGTGGACGCTCAGCCAGAATGGCCAGCGCCGTCCCAGCGTGCGCGCGGCGAGCGTCCCGATGTCCGGATAATTTACCAGCAGCACGCCGCCGGGCTTGAGCAAGGGCCGTACGGTTTGGAGCGTTTCGAGCGGCCGCGGAAGATGCTCGATCACGTCCCAGAGCGTGATCACGTCGAAGCTGTGATCTTCGAATGTGCCGGGTTCGAGAATTCCATCGCGGATATCCAGCTGATAATTTTCGCGGCCGTAGGCGGCCATCCAGCGGGCGGGCTCGATGCCGGTCACGGTGAATCCCAGCGCGCGCGCGGCCACCAAAAAAGCTCCACCCGCGCAGCCCACGTCTAGCACGCGCTTCCCTGCGGGCGATATCTGCAAGCGCTTTACCACTCCTTCCAGGGTCTTGCGGAATCCGCGAATACGTGCTTCATTTTGCGCCGCGAATACCGGATCTTTGGCTTCAGCGTAGCCTTCGAGAATCAGTTCCGCGCGCAGGCGTGGGTTGATGTACACCAGATGGCAAGCGCCGCAGCGCACCACTTGATCCCACAGCACGTCATCGCTCGCGGCGCGGAAAATTTGCTTTAACTGTTGTTCGTCAAGCGCTGCCGGATAGCGCGCCGGCTGGAGAACTTTGTAGTCAGGTGAGCCGCATAACGGGCAGGCGATTTCTTCGAAAAACTCGCCCGCTTGGTGCATTATTTCTTGACGAGGAGAAAATTGGCCTGACGAACCATGCCCGGCTTCTCGTCCGTGGTGAAGTTCACTTCCAGCAGATTAAAGGCGGGTCCGGGGATTAATTCCAGCGTTCCCTCGGCGCCGTCGCTGGTGGTTACGGCGAAAGTCTGGTCGCGGGAACCTTGAAACGCACCTTCGAAATTGAACTGAACCACGGCATCGCCAGTATTTCCCGGTGGCAGCTTGAAGCGCGCGGATAGGGTTCCGCTGGCGCGGCCGTTTTCTTCGCGCACCACCAGCTCGGCGGAGAGCGGCTGTGAGCCGTGGAAGTGCGCGCCGACCGTGGGATAGGTCCACGCGCCCACATAACGTGACAGCGGAACCGGTGGAACATTTCGCGCAACCGCGGCGGGAGGAACAACGGCCGCCGGCGAATTGGGCTGCGGAACGGAGGAGGTCACCGGCACCGCAGCGCTCCGCGCGGCGTCCGAGAGCGAGCGGTAATACCCTGCCCACGCTGTTCCCGCTTGTTCGGTGAGGTGCGCCGATTGCTGCAGACTGGTGGCCAATTTCTGGTACAGCTCCGCCGTCCTCAGCCGTGCTTGTTCAGCGCTGCTCGCAGTTTTGGCCACCGCTTGCTGAGCCATCTGGACGTCACTCGATCCCACGGTTAGGGCCGCGACGGCGGTGCGTTCACGCTCCAAAGCCAGCCGTAGCTGTTGCAGGCCACGATCCGGATCGCGGGCGATGGCTTCGCTACTGGCCTTCAACATCATCGCTTGCGCGCCCAGGTAAGCCTCCACGCTGCGCGAGGGCTGCATGGTGAGGTTCAACGGCTCCACCGCGGAGGCCCTTCGTCCGGTATCCCCGGCTAGGTTTTCCAGATAGGCCTTGTGGGCGGTAAAGTACACAGCGGCTGCCGACGCGGATTTATCGGCACGGGCCCCTAGGGTGGCACCGGCAGTGGCGGCATCGCGTTCTAAACCGGGATCTGTGTTACGCCAGTTTTGGCGAGTTTCCTGCTGGGCGAGAGCCACGCAAGCCAATAGCAAAACTGTGAGCGCAAGTTTCATGGTTTAGTCCCCGCAGGCGGACGCACCGGAGCGGGTGCCGGGGCGGGACGTGCCGCTGGCAGCGGGGTGGCGGCCGCAGGGTTGACAATGAAGCATTCGATTTGTGCACGCCCAAGGCGCGCGGCATAATAGGCACTCCAGCGCTGGCCCTCCGCGCTCACTAATTTCAACTGATCGTCAAGCGCGGACTGCCGCGCCTGGCTGGCCTCCAAGAGACCGCGCAGATCGTCAACCAGCTTGCCGGCTTCGCTTGCACGCTCCTGCGCTTGCGCGTCCAGCATGCGGGCGGTCTCGGCTAGGGATTCCAAACTCTTCTGTGGATTCGCCAACGCCGGAAGCTGCTGCACGCTAGCTTTCAAGGCTGCGGCTTGGGCATCGGTTGCGGCAAGCTCCTGCTCGGTTTCCCTCCGGTCCTTAGCCCAGTCTTGACTCCGTTCTTCTTCGCGCGCCAGCAATCCGCGAATGGCATCCACCTGCGCTTTCGACTGTATCGATACCATATCCCAATAGTTGATAAGCGCGACCGTGCGGGCGTCGGACGCCCGGCCGACTTCCTCCACCGACGTCCGCACGCGCGGGTCGCATGGTAACAGCCGCGCCAGCCGTAGTTCTAGGCTGGTGGTGAGCGTGCTCCAATCGCTTGTTCGTTTAGTGGCGGCCTCTTGTAAAGCGGCCAACGATTTCGCGCCGGCATCCTGTGCGCGCAGCGCTCCCGCGGGAGCAAAGCAGGCCGCGAGCGCAAGCCACGGAAGGCGTCGCCGGACAGCAGGTACCATTTCCCACAAAGCTTAGCACGGTACAATGGGTTTTCACAGCATTGCGGAGGTTTCATGGCAGCACAGCCACGCCGTCGTTCGGCAGCGGTCAGCATCGGGAAAATCAAGGTCGGCGGGGACCACCCTATCGTGGTTCAATCGATGACCAACACCGACACCGCCGATGTCGCGTCGACGGTCAATCAGGTGATGGCGCTGGCCCAGGCCGGCTCGGAACTGGTGCGGGTAACCGTCAACACCGAAGACGCGGCGCGGGCGGTGCCGAAGATCGTCGATACCCTGGATAAGTTCGGCGTGCGCGTCCCGATCATCGGCGATTTCCACTACAACGGCCATCTGTTGCTGAAGAAGTATCCGGACATGGCGCGGGCGCTGGCGAAGTACCGCATCAATCCGGGGAACGTCAATATCGGCAAGAAGCACGACGACAATTTCCGCGTCATGATCGAAGCGGCGGTCGAATATGACCGTCCCGGTGCGCATCGGCGTCAACTGGGGCTCGCTCGATTCCGCGCTGCTGACGCGCATGATGGATGAGAATAATCTGCTGGCGGAGCCGCTCGACGCCAGAACCGTAACGCTACGCGCCATCGTGGTGAGCGCCATCGAATCCGCGAAAGCCGCCGAGCATTATGGCCTGCGGCGCGACCAGATCATCTTGAGCGCCAAGGTCAGCGGAGTGCAGGATCTGATCAGCGTCTACCGCATGCTGGCCGCCGAGTGCGATTACGCGCTGCACGTGGGCTTGACGGAAGCTGGCCTCGGCTCGAAGGGCATCGTGGCTTCGACCGCTGGCATTGGTGTGCTGCTACAGGAAGGCATCGGCGATACTATTCGCGCGTCGCTGACGCCATTGCCTAACGGTGACCGTACCGACGAAGTCATCGTCTGCCAGCAGATTCTGCAAGCGCTTGAGCTGCGCAGCTTCACGCCGCAGGTGACGGCTTGCCCCGGCTGCGGCCGGACAACCAGCACCTTCTTCCAGGACATGGCGGACCAGATCCAGACCTACCTGCGCATGCAGATGCCGGTGTGGGGAGCGCGCTATTCGGGCGTCGAGGAAATGAAGGTGGCTGTGATGGGCTGCGTCGTCAACGGCCCGGGCGAATCCAAGCATTCGAACATCGGCATCTCGCTGCCAGGAACGTTCGAAGAGCCGGTGGCTCCGGTGTACGTCGACGGCAAACTCAAATGCACCCTGCGTGGCGATCACATTGTGGAGGAGTTCCTGGCGATCCTCAATAACTATGTGGATCGGACGTATATCGCGAAAGATCTGGCCGCGGTAGACGCGTAACCAGGCAGCCTATGAGGGCGAGTGCGATCATTCTGTGCCTTGCCATTCTCATTTCATCGCTTCGCGGACAGAGTAAGGTTGCCGCAAAGCGCTTTAGCGTAACCGCGGTCGAAACCGGGATACCGGAACTGCAGGAGGCGATGCAGCAAGGGCGCATTACTTCGCGGCAGTTGGTGACGCAGTATCTCACCCGCATCGCCCTTTACGAGGACAAGCTGCACGCCGCGATCACGGTGAATCCTCAAGCGCTTCAAGAAGCTGACGCACGGGACCGGGAACGGGCGCAAGGGAAAGTGCGTGGGCCTCTGCACGGCATTCCGATTGCGGTCAAGGATAACATCCACACCACGAATCTGCCCACGACCGGGGGCGCGCTAGCGTTTGACGGTTTCGTGCCGCCTTACGAAGCCACGCTCGTGAAGCATCTGCGCGACGCGGGCGCAATCATCATCGCAAAGACCGGAATGACGGAGTTAGCCAACTGGGTGGCCGGTGCGCCGACGCCCATGCCGGGGAACTACAATGCTGTCGCGGGCTACGGTTTTAATCCTTATGACCCGCGCCGCGATCCTCGCGCCGCCACAGCCGATGGACGGCCAGCGCTGGGCACCGGAGGGTCCAGTTCCGGGATTGGCACCGCGGCCAACCTATGGGCGGCGAACGTCGGCACGGAAACGTCCGGCTCCATTCTGAGCCCGTCCAATCAGAACATGCTCGTGGGCATCAAGCCAACGGTGGGCCGGGTCAGCCGCTACGGCGTGATCCCCATTACCGCGGACCAGGACACGCCGGGACCGCTCGCGAAGACCGTTACAGACGCGGCGATTCTGCTGGGCGTTCTTGAAGGCTCCGCGCCCGATCCCAAGGATCCGGCCACTCGCGCCTGTCAGCCGCCGCGCGACGGCGATTATCGCCGTTTCTTGCGCGCCACGGGCCTCAAAGGAGCGCGTATAGGCATCCCGCGCGCGTTTTACTATAACGCTGTAACCGTGCCCGGCGAGGGCCCGGCGCGCGGCGGACTCAATCCGGCGCAAGCCAAGGTCATGGCGGAGGCCATCGAGATTCTGCAGCGCCAAGGGGCCGTGATTGTCGATCCTGCGGAAATCCCCAGCGTGGTCAGCCCCGACGCCTCCTCCAATCTGCTCTTGTGGAATACCTGCGCGGGCGCCAACGAGGGAAAAGGAAAAGACGACCACTGTTCCGTCGTCTTGAAGTACGGCATGAAGCGTGACTTCAACCGCTGGCTCGAGTCGCTGGGGGCGTCGGCGCCGGTGAAGTCGCTCACGGAACTGCGTATGTGGAATTTGCAGCATCGCAGTGCCGGCGCCATCAAATACGGGCAATCGCTGCTCGACATCTCCGACGAAATGGATGTCGAGGCAGACCGCACCCGCTACCAAGCCGACCGTGCCAAGGACATCGCGCTCGCTGCTACGCACGGCATCGATGAAGTCATGCAAGCCAACCGTTTGGACGCTCTGCTCTTCCCCGGAGCCAATGGAGCGGCCATCGCCGCCAAGCCCGGGTATCCCACCGTCATCGTCCCGTTTGGCACGGTGCCGAATGCGCCCACGCCGCCGTTCCCGGAAGGTTTCGACGCGCAGCCCGCTCCCTTCGGCGTGAGCTTTACGGGCCGGGCGTGCAGTGAGCCGCGGCTGATCGAACTGGCGTTTGGATTCGAGCAAGCCACCAAGCGGCGGCGTCCACCACGCTCGGCGCCGTGACGAACGTATCGGCACCCGCGCCGCTAGTGTGAAGAACGCCGATTCGGTTCGCAATCCGCCTTAGCGCGCCGATAAGCGCCCTATGTCGAAGTCGCTGGGCTCTCGGGGCAGTACGCTTGTGCTCGCTTGCACACTCTCCGCGATTAGCCCGGCGCAGACTCCCCCGGCGCGCGATTTGACGCAATTCAGTCTGGAAGATCTGCTGAACGTCCAGGTCACCTCGGTTTCGAAGAAGGAACAGAAGCTGGCGAAAACCGGGGCGGCGATTTTCGTGATCACCCAGGAAGACATCCGCCGCTCGGGCGCCAGCAGTATCCCGGACCTCCTGCGCATGGTCCCGGGCGTCGATGTCGCGCGCGTCGACCACAATAACTGGGCCGTCAGTATTCGTGGTTTTAACGGCGTTTTTGCGAATAAGGTGCTGGTCCTGATCGATGGGCGGAGCGTATATCATCCGGCGTTCTCGGGAGTGCTGTGGTATGCGCAGGATGTGCCGCTCGAGGATATCGAGCGGATCGAAGTGATTCGCGGCCCGGGCGGAACCGTGTGGGGCGCCAATGCCATGAATGGCGTGATTAACATCATCACTAAAAGCGCGGACCTTACACGCGGGGGGCTGCTGATCGCCGGCGCAGGATCGGATGAGCAGGGTGCCGGCCTATTGCAGTATGGAGGCAAAGCCTCGAACAGCGGCGACTACCGGGTTTTTGGCAACTATTCGAATCAGGGAAACTCCGACGCGGGCTCCGCGCCACCCGCGGACGGACGGCGTCTGGCGCAAGGCGGATTCCGTTCCGACTGGCGGCTCTCCGCCCATGATGCGCTCATGGTGCAAGGCAACTACAGCAAGGTGGACGGTGGCGAGACCGTCACCGGAATCCTTCCGCAGATACTGTCGGTGTTGGGCACTTACGCCCAACCGATCGCGGACGCGGGCGGAGACGTGCTGGCGCGCTGGACGCACACATTTGCGAGTGGCTCAGACCTATCGCTCCAAGCCTACTTCGACAAGAGCGACGCCTTCGCCCAGGGAGAGCACGACTTCGCCACCATAGGGAACCTCGATTTCCAGCATCATCTGAGCCTGGGGAGCCGCAACGACGTGGTTTGGGGGCTGAGCTATCGCGCGTCCGCGAACCGCTTCGCCGGAAACAACCTGGTGACACTGCACCCGCTGGAGCGCACCGACTCGCTCTATAGCGCCTTCCTACAGGACGAAATTACCCTCACCAGAACCCTATCGCTGACGGTGGGCGCCAAGTTCGAGCATAATGCCTACACCGGCTACGAGAACGAGCCGAGCGCCCAACTGGTATGGGCGCCCAATTCCCGCAATACCGTTTGGGTGTCCGCCGCGAAAGCGATCCGGCAGCCGTCCCCCATCGACACCGGACTGCAAGCCGTCAGCGCGATTGTTCCGCTTCCGCAAGGGACCTTTGGCCTGGTGACAGTTTTCGGGAATCCCAACACCAAAGTCGAACAACTGCGCGATTTTGAAGCTGGCTATCGGGCCCAAGTCAACCGCCGGCTTTCTTTAGATCTAACCGGTTTCCTGAGTTTCTACCAGAATCTCCAAACCAGTGAGCCGCAGACGCCCTTCTTCGCTGTGACGCCGGGACCTCCTCACCTGGTGGTTCCTTTACTCTACGAAAACCTTGCCCATGCGCGAAATTATGGAGCCGAAGCCTTCGCCAACTGGAATGTGACGGACCGCTGGAAAATCAGTCCGGGCTTGAGCCTGCTGCATATGTCGGTAACCCGCGACGCTTCCGGCCAGGACGCGGTGGTCGAGCAATTGCCCGGATACTCGCCCGGACGCAGCTTTCAAATACGCTCCTTCGTCAATCTG
>CAVVZG010000040.1:0-8286 GCA_963752205.1 Bryobacterales bacterium
GAACCTTCCTGGCTGACCACCTGGATTATCAATGGGCGCGCATGCTCGAAACCGACGTTCCTCGGGAAAGTTAGTCTTCTCCTTTACGGGCGTGCCCGACTCCTACACGACCCGCGAGGTGCTGATCAGTTATTGGGGCGCGTTGAATAACGATATCGCCGACGCGCTCACCATGGGCTGGAGCAAGCCCTGGCAGCCGGACCAGGTATGGATCTTTACAGTGCCTAAGCAAAAATACCGGCGGCTGCGCGTGGTGCAAACGGCGACGGCGACCATTCGCCAGGAGCAATGGAATATCCATGAGCTGCGGTTCTTTCATGACGCCTCGGAATTGCCGCGGCGGCCGGATTGGCGTTTGCAGGCTTGGCCGGATCCGTGGGGAGTGCAGCGCGCGTTCGACAATTCCGAGGCGACGCGCTGGAGGAGTTGGGACACGCTGCGGCCGGGAATGTGGATGGCGGTGGATTTCGGGCAAGACGAGCTGGTGGATCAAGTGCGCGTCGAATTGTCCGGCGACGAATGGGAAGCGCGAATGCGTTTGGAAACCATGGACGCGGGCGGGCGCTGGATTCCGCTCACGGCTTCGGTGGAATTGCGCAAGGCCGTCTATTCCGGGTTGCTGCGGAGGGCAGCCACTTACGAAGCGCATCTTCGCGGCGTGGATTACTTCCTGATCAAAGACGACGACTTCGGCGCGAAAGATTATGCGGAGTATCCGGAGAGCTGGGGATGGACCCAGCTGAAACACGCTTACGGGGCGAGTTTATATCGGGTGAATCCATGAGCCGCTGGTTTCTGGGCATCGACGGAGGGCAATCCAGCACATCGGCGGTGATTGGGGACGAGGCTGGGCGAGTGGTGGGCGTAGGCTATGCGGGGCCTTGCAACCATGTGAGCACCGCGGAAAGCAATGCTCGCTTTCGGGACGCGATTGGCGGGGCGGTGGACGCGGCGGTCCAAGCGGCGGGGTTGAGCGAAGTGCGTTTCGCGGCGGCCTGCTTAGGATTGAGCGGTGGTCCAGCGGATAAAGAAGCGTTGGTGCGGGAGCTGGTCGCGGCCGAACAATATCGCATCACCAACGACGCGGTGATCGCGTTGCTGGGTGCGACCGGCGGCGAAGCGGGCGTGATCGCGATCGCGGGCACAGGTTCGATCGCATACGGACGCAACGCCGAAGGCCGCACGGCGCGCGCCGGCGGTTGGGGATACGTGTTCGGCGATGAAGGCGGCGCGTTCGACCTGGTGCGGCAGGCGGTGCGCGCGGCGCTGCGCCACGAAGAAGGTTGGGGACACGCAACGGCGCTGCGCGAGGCGCTGCTCGAAGCCACGGGCGCAGCCAATGTAAATGACTTGCTGCACCGCTTTTACACGCCCGATTACCCGCGGGCGCGGATTGCATCGTACGCGGCGCTGGTGGATGAAGCGGGACGGAACGGCGACGCCGTCGCGCGCGATATTCTGCATGGCGCGGCACAAGCGCTGGCCACGTTCGTCGCCGCCGTTCGCGGGCAGTTGTTTCATCGCGTCGAGAGGGCGCGAATTTCTTATATCGGGGGCGTGTTCCGCAGCGAGATCTTGCACGAGCGTTTCGGGATGCTGGTGCAGCTGGAAAGTGACATTGCGGTGCAGCCTCCAGCAATGGGCCCGGTGGCGGGCGCGTTGATCGAGGCTTACCGGATGGCGGGGCTCAACGTGCAGCCGTCGAATGTTCCGCCGGGCGTGTAAACATAAAGGAATCTTGGAACCCATTTCTCACTTTTTTTACTCTGACCGGCTAAAGCTCCAATTCTGGGATTGGGGCACGGAAGGCAAGCCGGCGCTGATCCTGGTGCATGGCGGCCTCGATCACGCGCGCAATTGGGACTGGGTGGCCAAGGCCTTGCGTGACGACTATCACGTGTACGCACTCGATCTGCGCGGGCACGGCAACAGCGCGTGGGCTCCGGGAGCGCTGTATAGCATCGCCGAGCACATTCTGGATCTTTCGGTGCTGGCGGACATCATCAACCAGTTCCCGGTGCGCATCATCGGGCACTCGTTGGGAGCGATCACGACGCTGCTTTACGCGGGTGTGTTTCCGGAGCGCGTCGCAAAGCTGGTGGCGATCGAAGGCCTGGGGCTGCCGCTGCAGGAGGCGCGCTACACGGCGCCGGAGCGCATCCGGCGCTGGATAGAGAAGGTGCGGGCGGTGGAGAATCGCACGCAGCATAGCTATCCCAACCTCGAAGCCGCGGTGGCGCGCATGAAGGAAGCCAACCCGTTTCTGTCGGATGAGGTCGCCAAGCATCTGACGCTCCACGGTACCAATTGGAACGCCGACGGGTCCATCATCTGGAAGTTCGATAACTACGCACGGCTGTTTCCTCCTTACGGCGCGAATCTGCAGGAGGCGGCGGAGATTCTGCGGCAGGTCTCGTGTCCCACGCTGCTGTTTTGGGGGCGACAAAGTTTCGCGAAGGACCCGGAAACCGATCCGCTGGCCCAGGAGATCGCGAATCGGCGGATCGTGAAAGTGGACCAGGCGGGGCACTGGCTGCACCACGATCAGCTGGAAATCTTTCTGCGCGAGACCAAGAAGTTCCTGGCGGAATAGCTTGGGCCGGCCCGCCCTACCGGGCGTAGGCGGCGATGGCCCGGTGCGTCACCGCGATGCGAGGCGTCTTGCGGCCGCAGGGGCATGGAGAATCGTCTAAGCATTCGCCATGCAATGGCAAATCCGGCGAAGCGACGTGCAAACCGTCGTGGGCCTCGCATTCGGCGGCGAGCAGTTTACCGGATTTACCGATGACTTGCTCAAACACCGGCACGCGGAAAGCCGACCACAAAGCGTCGCGATGGGAATCGGTCATCCTGTGCTGCTCCGGCCGCCAAAGAACAATAATGGAATGCGTCAAAGATGGAATGCCTGCGCGCGCAAGCGCGGTCAATTGTTCGAGAGTGCCGGCCACCGCCGCCGGAGCGAAGGCGGCTGCGTCCACGCTCCAACCATTTGCGAAGACCCGCACGGGGCGGCTTGTCAGAACACTTTCATGAAACCAGGGAACCAGCACCGCTGTGCGGGGCGCGGGATGGACGGGGTACACAAACGGGTCCCTCCGTCCGCTGCGGAATAGTACGCCAGTCACACTAATTGGTTGGTTCAGGTGGACATTATTCTCAGCAGATTTTCACTGAAGATGGCGCGGGCGTCGGCCAGACTCACGCCCAGCTCGTAAAGCGCCTTACTCTGATCCTCGAAGATCTGGTGATGCCAGCCGCGCGGGAAATACGAAGAATCGCTGCCGAAAAGCAGGCGTTTCGGGCCTACGACGTCGAGCGCGTGACGGAAGACCTGGCGAAGATCGACGTGCGATTCCTGATAACGCATCCAACGGTTGCTGCTGGAGGTGTCGAGATAAACGTTGGGGCAAAGGTCGGCCAGCATGAGCGCCTCGCGAAAATAGCCGGCGCCGAAGTGCGGAACGATGAAGGGTACTTTAGGATGGCGCGCGGCCACGGCATGCAGATCGATGGGGTTGGAGAAGCGCAGATCGAACGGCGACGGCAGGCCCAGCTTCTGGCGCACGCCGACGCTCAAAGCTCCGCAATGCACGAAGAGGGCGCGCTTTTCCTGCTCAGCCCATTCAAGCACGGGTTCGACAATGGAATCGTGCATGGAGTAACCGTGCATCGCGGGGAACAAACAGGCCACGCGAACGGCGGAAATGGTTTCGCCATCGAAGGAGCGCGGGTTCACCATGGCCCAGGCAAAGAAGCGGTCAGGATGGGCGTGGACCGCGGCGGTGACGGAATCATGATCGCCGGGCAGGCTGGCGATGAGAGCGGCGCGGTCGACGCCGTGGCGGTCAAGTTCACGGGCCCACTGCTCGGCGAGCTGTTCGGGTTCAGCAGGTGCGAGCTTCCATTCCAGTTGCGTTTGCATCGCTGCGAGCGTCAGTCCGGGCTTCTGCGCGGCCAGCAGCTCAAAGAAGTGATGCGAGAAAAAATGTACGTGGGCGTCGGCGACGAGGAGCGGCCCCCAGGGGGACTGGCGGGCGATTCTTTGATCCGCAGTTGTTTGAATAACGGCAGGTTCACTCATGGGCGCCGTGCGCGCCGTCGTTAGCAGCGAGCTGCGTCAGTCCGCTCGACAGCGCGAGTTGCGTGAGGCCCGCCACATTATTGATGCCCAGTTTCTTCATCATGGTCTTGCGGTAGCTGCGGACCGTTTGCTCGCGCAAGTCGAGCAGGTTGGCGATTTCCTTGCTGGTTTTGCCTTCGGCCACCATGCGCAGCACCTGCACTTCGCGCGGCGAGAGGCCTTCGAGCGCGGACGCGGGCTGCTTGGATTCGAGATCGCCTTTTTGAATGCGGTTCAGCAGGCGGTCAGACACTTGGGGGCTGAGATAGGCACCGCCGCGCGCGACTACCCGCAAGGCTTCAACCAAATCGCTATCGGAGACTTTCTTAAGAATGAAACCTCGTGCCCCGGACCGCACCGCGCCGACCACCGAGTTCTCATCGTCATACATGGAGAGGATGACGACCTTGCACTCGGGATGATGGCGCAGAATTTCCGCCGTGGTCTCGACACCGTTCAATCCGGGCAGCCCGATGTCCATAAGGACGAGTTCCGGGTGATGCAGCTTCACAAACTGCAGGGCGTCCGCGCCGGACTCGGCTTCCCCCACCACGCGAAATTCGGGATCACGCTCCAGAATGGCTTTGATGCCATCCCGCATGATCTTGTGGTCATCCACCAGTAGAACGTCGACCGGCATATTGGATGACAACAATTGTACCCTGTCTTGTTTTTGCTTGTCGCGTTTTTATTTCGAAGCGCAGGCCGGCATGGCGGGCCAGGAGGCCGGTGGCGGCCAGTTCCCGGGCTGCACCGGGCTGGCGGCCGTTGTGCTCGACACGGGCCACGAGCGCCCGCGAGCCGGAAACGGAGATCGCGATGCGCGTGACTCCCGGCGCCCGCGAGGCCGCTGCGACGGAATTCGCGATGGCGCGGTAGATGGCGTCGGCATCCACCGGCGGCAACGCTGCGGCGGCCGTGTAGCGCACGGTAACCCCCGGGAAGGACTCGGCTAAATCCAGCAAAGCGTTCTTCAGGCCGGTGCGGCGAACGGGCGACGGTTCCAAGGCGCGGCTGAGCTTGCGGATATGCTCCATCGCCCCGCCGACGGCTTCGGACACCTCCGCGGCGCGCTCGCCGGCCTCCGGGAAATCCATGCACAGCAGTTGCAAGCGGAGTCCCGCCACCGCGAGCAGGGAGCCGACATCGTCATGCAAAACGCCCGCGGCGCGGCGCAGTTCGGCGTAGGCGCGAACGCACTCCAGCGCCAGTTCATCCGCGGGGGAGGTTTTCGGCATTACTCGAGATTAACGCTTACGCCCCAGAGCACGACGGGCGGCGGCCACTACATTCACGGCGCGCAGGCCGTATTTGTCGAGCAACTGGTCGGGCGTGGCGGATTCGGCGTAGGTGTTGTTGATGCCGACGAATTCCATGACAGCGGGGTGGGTCTCGGCAACCACTTGGGCCACGCGTACGCCCAGGCCGGCGTCGAGCAGATGCTCTTCCGCGACCACCAAGGCTCCGGTTTCCTGGGCGGCGCGGGAAATGGCATCGCGGTCGAGCGGCTTGATGGTGTGCATGTCGATCACGCGCGCGGAAATGCCTTCGGCTTCGAGCGTATCGGCGGCGCGTATGCATTCGGCCACCATCAACCCGGTGGCGATCAGCGTGACGTCGGCGCCGTCAATTAACTGAATGGCTTTACCGATCTCGAACACCTGGTCGGCGGCATAGATCACAGGCACTTTGAGGCGCCCGGTGCGGATGAACATGGGGCCGAAGACTTCGGCGGCGCGCTTCACCAGCTCCATGGTCGCGACCTCGTCGGCCGGCGACATCACCGTGAAGCCGGGGAGCGAACAAGCCAGACTCAAATCCTCGATGCTCATCTGCGAGGGTCCGTCTTCGCCGATGGAGATGCCGCTGTGCGTCCCGACGATCTTCAAATTCACGTTAGGAAACGCGGCGGTCACGCGCAGTTGCTCGAACCCTTTATTCAGCAGAAAGACTGAAAAACTGGACGCGAATGGAATCTTTCCCCCTGACGCCAGGCCCGAGCCGATCGCAGTCATGTTGGATTCGGCGATGCCGCATTCGAAAAACCGGTCCGGGAACAGCTTCCCGAATTCGGCCGTGTATGTGGACTTCGAAAGGTCGCAATCCAGCACCACTACGTTGGGATTTACTTTGCCTAATTCCGCGAGTGCTTTGCCGAAGGCTTCGCGAGTAGCAAGTCCCGGCTTCAGTTCGAATTTGGTTTTGGCAGGCATGATGTAGTGTCCTTTTTTATGCCAGCTCGGCCAGAGCTCGCTTTTCTTCTTCGACCGTAGGAGCTGTCCCATGGAACTTGGGATTATTTTCCATGAAAGACACGCCCTTGCCTTTGATGGTGTGCGCGATGATCACGGTGGGCTGCTCCTTCATCGCCGCGGCCTCGGCAAAGGCTTTTTGCAGCGCTCCGATATCGTGGCCGTCCACTTCGATCACGTGCCAATCGAAGCTCGACCATTTTTCCGCGAGCGGGCTTTCGTCCATGATGTCCTTGACGAAGCCGTCGAGCTGAATGCGGTTGCTGTCGACGATCGCGACGATGTTGTCCACCTTATGAAAACCCCCGAACATGGCGGCCTCCCAAATCTGGCCTTCTTGAATTTCGCCGTCGCCCAGCATGACGTACGTGCGCGACGGGCTCTTATCGAGCCGCGCAGCCAAGCCCATGCCGATCGCCAGCGACAAGCCCTCACCGAGCGATCCGGTGGAGGCTTCCAGCGCCGGCAGGAAGCGCACGTCGGGATGGCCCTGGTAAATCGATCCCAGTTTGCGCAGCGTGTTGAGCTGATCTTTGGGGCAATAGCCGCACTCGGCCATCACCGCGTAGAGGATGGGGCAGCAGTGGCCTTTCGACAAAATGAAACGGTCGCGGTCCTTCCACTTGGGATTGGCGGGGTCGTGGCGCATCACATCCATGTAGAGCGTGACAACGATTTCGACGGCCGAAAGCGATCCGCCGGGGTGGCCGGATTTCGCATCCGTGATCATTTCGATAACTTCGCGGCGCATGCTTTTGCAGAGGGCGGCGAGTTCGGCGACATTGCTCGTGGTCTGCATGTGTCTTTACTTTAGCATCGGTTAAACTGGGCGAATGTCTGTGGTGGAGGGGCTCGACAAAGGGAAGGGCCAATTCGGAGCAAAAGCCGCGCGCGAAGTGTTGGCGCTGTTGAAACGAGCCGGACGGACGCGCTTTCGCGATCCACGGGAACTGATTCAACTGCACGAGACGGTGCTGTTTTTGAGAGCGTATCCGCAGAGCGCCGGCGTACTGCGGCAGGCGGATCGAATCTTACTTTCCTTCGGCGAGCGGTTGCGCGGGATGCCGCGTGAAGAATTCGAATACTCCGAGATTTCAGGCATCGCGGGCACGGGGCTGTCGACCAACTTCAGTTATCCTTTCGCGAAGAGCCTGGCCGAGCGCCCCGGCGGTTGCGTTCGGGAACGTTGCGAGCCCTCGCGGCCGCGCTTGGCCTCGCGGCGTCGCCCGCTTCGGCGCTCGATTGCGACAAGGCCGCGAGCCCTAGCGAAATTGCGATTTGCGCCGATCCCGCCGCGCGCGCCGCCGATAGCGCGATGGCCGACGCTTTCGCGGCGCTGCTCGCCGGCGCCGCCCCTTCCGCCAAGCCGGCGATCGTCGCCGCGCAGGCGCATTGGCTCCGGGACCGCGACTTCGCCTGCGAGCCGGAGAACGGGCCGAAACTCGCCGCCTGCCTCGCCGAGCAAAGCGGTCGCCGCCGCGCGTTCCTCGCCGCGGAGCCGGAGGCGGGGCCGGGCGCGCCGGGCCGGCTCGCCCCGTGGTTCCGCTACGAGGCGGGCGCGCCCGGCAAGGCCGCCGTCATGGTGCAGCTGCTGCGCTATCCCTCGCCGGCGACGCCCGCCGAGCGCGCGTTCGACAGCGCCGTCGACAAGCTTCCCGCCGGCGGGATCGACGAGCCGGAGAAAGGTGATCCCGCCGCCGACCATTACGAATACGACCGTTCGATGCGCGTGACCTACGCTTCGCCGCGGCTGATCTCCGCCCACATCGACGGTTTTAACGACACCGGCGGCGCGCATCCCAACACGTTCTCAGGCGATGTTACGATCGACGTCGAGCAGGGCCGCGAGGCGACGTTCGCCGATCTTCTCGACGAGAGCAAACACCAACTGAGCCGAGGCACGCGGGCAGAAAG
>CAVVZG010000041.1:0-14585 GCA_963752205.1 Bryobacterales bacterium
GAGTTTGGGAGCGTAATAGCCGTGCCGCGCTCGCACCACCAGGTCCTTGCGCCCCTTCACGCGAATGTCGACGGCGTGATACAGCCCATCGGTCTTCAGCGGTTCCGGGCGGTAGAACACGTTGTACTGGTGCCGCAGCTCATTGGCGATGTTTTCGAAGGACTGCGCCAGATCCTGAGACTTAAACGGAAAGAACGCCAGCCCGCCGGTCTCCTCCGCGAAATACCGCAGAATTTTATCCCCATCGGTGGGAATGCGCGAAATGTTGGTGGAGATGGTGTAGATCACCACGTCCGCCTTGTGCGCCATCTCGAGCGCCTGCTCGCGCGAATAGCGGCTGTCATTGTCGTCGCCGTCGCTCAGCATGACGATAGCCCGCCGGAATTTGTCGCGCGGCTGATCGCCCATCAGCTTTTCTTTGCACGCAAAATAAATCGCGTCGTAGAGCGCCGTGCCCCCGCCGGGCCGCAGTCCGTGGATGGCCTTCGAAAGCTGCTCGGTGGAATCCGTCAGATCGGAAACCAGCTCGGCGTTGCTGTCGAAGCTCACCACCATGGCTTTGTCTTCGCCCGGCCGTACCACGGTGTTCACGAAGTCAGTGGCTGCGTCCTGCTGGAAGCGAAAGCGCTCGCGGATACTGTTGCTGGTGTCGATCAAGATGCCGATGCGCAGCGGCAGATCGGTCTCGGCCGTGAACTCCAGTATGCTCTGCGGCTTTTTGGTTTCGAAGATCTCGAAATCGTCGCGGCTGAGGTCAGTGACGAAGCGTCCCTTTTTGTCGGACACCGTGAACAGCATGTTCACACGGCTGACGTCCAGCGTGATGCGCGAAGCGGCGTCTTCGTCGATAGGGGCTTGTTTGGACGGAGCCGGCTTAGGCGGAGCCTGGGCGTCCAAAGAGACGAGCGTGAGGCACAACGTGGTCGCCAGGAAATACTTCATGTAAGCCATACCAATTATAAACTCGCCAGCCATTCGCTGAGGCCGCCCGGCAGGGGCGCCTCGACCGTGATGCGTTGCTCGGTTGCCGGGCTGGTGAAAACGATGCGCCAGGCGTGCAGGAAGATTCGTTCGGCCGCGGGCGCCCCGTAGAGCTTGTCGCCAACCACTGGATGCCCGATGCTGGCCAAGTGCACGCGAATCTGGTGCGTGCGCCCCGTGCCGATGCGCACTTCAATATACGTGAACTTCTCAAAACGCCGCAGCACGCGGTATTCCGTGAGCGCAGAGCGCCCCGTGGCCAGCTTCGCAGTCATGCGGATGCGCCGGACAGGATCGCGCGCAATCGGAGCAGTCACCCGCCCCTGCTCGTTGCGGACTTTGCCATGCACCAGCGCCAAATAAGTTTTCTCCACGGTCCGGCCAGCGAACTGCGCCGCCAGCGCCCGGTGCGCAGTATCGTTGCGAGCCACTAGCAGGACCCCGCTAGTGCCTTTGTCTAGCCTGTGCACGATGCCGGGCCGCAGTTCCCCGCCTACCTGCGAGAGCGTCGCGAAATGATGCACCAGCCGATTCACGAGCGTGCCGGAGCTCGCCCCCGCTCCCGCGTGCACCACCAGTCCGGCTGGCTTGTTGATCGCAATCACAGAAGCGTCCTGATACAAAATATCGAGCGGCAGGTCCTCCGGGGCAGCTTCGAGCGGCAACGGGATCAGCCGGAGACACTTCGACACGCTCGCCGCCGCGCAGTACCAGTGACGATTTAGCAGCCGCCCCATCCACCAGCACCCGGCCCTCTTTGATCCAACTCTGCAACCGCGAACGGCTGAACTGGGCCAGCTGCTCCTGCAAAAAGTGATCCAGCCGCTTTCCGGCGTCCCCAGTGAGTGTCATGACGACGCGGTGAACAGGAACACCGCTACTTCGGCCATCATGTTCGGAAAAGTTTTCACCTGCCGCCCGCCCGCCAGAAACATACTGCGCTCAATCTTCCAATGCTGCTTATGCGCCAGCGACGCGAAATCGTAAACCGTCAGGAAATGTATGTTCGGCGAATCGTACCATTCGTGCGGAAACAACTCGGTCTTAGGAGCCCCGCCAGTCCATAGATGCGCCCAACGCACGCTCCAGTGGCCGAAGTTAGGGAACGCCACAATCGCGTGCCGCCCGATGCGCAGCATGCTTCGTAAAACTTTCAAGGGATGCCGCGTCTCCTGCAGCGTCTGGCTGAGAATCACGTAATCGAACGCCCCGTCCGGATAATCTTCCAGCGCCGATTCCAAATCCCCCTGATACACGGAAACCCCGCGCGAAATCGCCTTCTGCACGCTGGCGCCCACCATCTCGACGCCGCGCGCGTTCACCTGTTTGTTTTCCTTGAGCCAGGCCAGCAGCAGTCCTTCGCCGCAGCCTAAGTCGAGCACGCGCGTCCCCGGCTCGATCAGCTCCCCGATGATGGCGTAATCGCTGCGCCCGTAAATTTCACGAACCCCCAACGGACGCCTCCCGGAAGGTGCTCGCCAGGAACCCGCGGACGATTTCCGTTTGCTCTTTCACGTCAACTAAAAAAGAATCGTGTCCGTAAACCGCCGCCAGGTTCACGTAGGCGACGTCGCAGTTCCTGCTGCGCAGCGCACTCACGATTTCAAGCGACTGGTAGCTCGGATACAGCCAATCCGAAGTGAAGCTGATCACCAAAAACCGCGTCGGAATGTTTTCAAACAGCGACGGCAGCGATCCATGCTGCGTCAGATCGTAAGTATCCATTGCCCGCGTAATGTAAAGGTAAGAATTCGCGTCAAAGCGATCGACAAACTTGTAGCCGCGATATTTCAAATAGCTCTCCACCTCGAACTCGTCCGACGACCGCAGCCGCCGCCCGAACTTTTCGCGCATACTCTCATCGCTCATGTAAGTGATGTGTCCTACCATGCGCGCCACTGCGAGCCCGCGCGCCGGCGGACGCCTTTCGTAGTAATTCCCACTCTGCCAATCGGGGTCCGCCATAATCGCCTGCCGTCCGACTTCATTGAAAGCGATCTGCTGCGCACTATGCCGCGCCGTAGTGGCAATGGGCAGCGCCGCCAGCACGTTGTCCGGATACTGCACTGCCCACTCCAGCGCCTGCATCCCGCCCATAGACCCGCCCGCAACCGCCAGCAGCCGTTGAATCCCCAGGTGCTCAATCAGCTTCTTCTGCAACCGCACCATGTCCGCAATCGTGATCGCAGGAAACGACATCCCCCACGGACAACCCGTGACAAGATTCACCGACCCCGGCCCTGTAGTCCCGCGGCACCCCCCCAGCACATTCGCGCAAATGACAAAATACTTGTCCGTGTCAAACCCTTTGCCCGGACCAATCATATTGGTCCACCACCCGCCCTCGCCCCCCGCATGCGCATCTCCCGAAAACGCGTGCGTGACCAGAATGCCGTTGCTCTTGGCAGCATTCAGTTCGCCGTAAGTTTCGTAAGCGCACTCCACCGGCGCAAGCGTAACTCCGCAGTCAAGTTCCAGCGCATCGAAAGTAACTGTGAAGTTCTCGGTAATCATCGGACGGGGATGCTATTAGTGTACAGGGTGCCAGTTACTGACTGGTGCTGGATGGTAGAGTCCTTATAGTTGCGTGTGGTTCATTAAACTGGAAACCCATGGAAGTCATCACCGGCTTCATTGCCGTGGCCATTCCTTACATTGTCAGCATTTGCCCGCACGCCGATGGATGGGGAGTGATTGTATATGGCGGCCTGGAGGCTAAAAACAAAGCTGATGGGGTTGTGATGAAGCACTCGGCCCAGACGACATCGGAAGCTAAGCTCTGGGCCTCAGCCGAAATCGCGAGACGCTGCCAGAACGAGTTTGGGCTCGATGCGCCGAAACTGAAATGGGAAAACCTAGTCTGTAATCCATCCATCCGGCATCGATTAAGCAAATAGTCCCGCAATCGTCCAGACGTGATCCGTGAGGCCGTACGAGTCTTGATCGTAATCACTTCGAACTGCAGCCTTCTATGTCTGTAAGCATGGTCCATTTTCTACTTTGGATGCGGAACGATTCGCGCGATTACGTAGGTATCGTTCTCAACTATGAAATAGAAGCGCCAATCCCGATTCACGCGCGCCTGCCAGAGATCCCGAGACTCGCTGTACTTTTTCGCGCGTAGCGAAGGGTGCAACAGATTCTCAGCCAGCAAGCGAACCTGCTTATCGAAAGCTTTCTGGATTTGGGTAGGAGCGCTCGAGTAGTCTTCCCGTGAACGGTCCGAATGCTGCCACTTCATCACCGGCGGGATTTCGCGGTACGAACAGCCTTTCGGGGCTTCTTCGGCGAGGAGCCCTTTAGCGATGCCAGCATCTCGTCGACGGTATCAAAACGCGCGGAGACCCGTCCCTTGCGGATATCCTCCAACCCCTCCGACAATTGAGCATCGATGATTCGGCGCTGTTCGGGCGTTTCCTCAACCGCAATTTGGGATCGGCTAACAATCGTAATGATTCCGCGGGCGGCCTTGAACTCCAGACGATCCCCCGGCTTGATCCCGGCACGCCGCCGGACGTTCAGCGGCACAACCAGTGGATCCCGTTCCTTGACAACGATAGTCATAATCAGCCGCATTTGCAGGATAACAGAAGCCCCACGCCTCAAATGCTGCGAACCCCCTCCCCAATGTGGTCAAATAGAAGTTACCCCCGAACCCTGGAGGAATCAGCCCAATTGAACCCAGCAATCCTCGCCCTGGAAGACGGTACGGTCTTCGAGGGCAGTAGTTTTGGTGCGCCCGTCGAACGCACCGGCGAGGTGGTCTTCAATACCGCCATCACGGGCTATCAGGAAGTCTTCACCGACCCTTCCTACTCCGGCCAAATCGTCGTCCTCACCTATCCGCAAATCGGCAACTACGGCTCAAACGAAGGCGACAACGAAGCCGCCAAGCCGCACATTGAAGGCTTAGTAGTGCGCGAATTCTCGCCGCTCTCCAGCAACTGGCGCGCCGACGAAACCGCCCAAGCGTTCCTCACGAATAGCGGCGTCCCCGTGATTTCCGAAATCGACACTCGCCGTTTAGTCCGCCACTTGCGCTCACGCGGCGTCATGCGCGGAGTCCTGTGGGCCGGACCTGCCCCCCGACCGGATTCTCAAGTATTGGTCGAGCGCGCCAAAAACTCCCCGTCGATGGCCGGTTTAGATCTTGCAACCCGGGTCTCCACAACTAATAGTTACGACTGGAAGCACGGCCTAGTCCGCTGCTCGCCCTCTGAACTCGAAGGCGAGGACGCTGAAATCCGCCATCACGTCGTCGCCTACGACTTCGGCATCAAACGCAACATCCTGCGCCGCCTAGTCCACACCGGCTGCAAAGTTACCGTAGTCCCCGCCGGCACCACCGCCGAAGACGTCCTCGCCCTGAAGCCCGACGGCGTGTTTCTATCGAACGGCCCCGGCGACCCCGAGCCCCTCGATTACCAAGCCGCCCAAGTCCGCAAGCTGATCGGCCAAGTCCCCATCTTCGGAATCTGTCTCGGCCACCAAGTCCTCGGCCTAGCTCTGGGCGGCAAAACCTACAAACTCAAGTTCGGTCACCGCGGCGCGAATCACCCAGTGCTGAATCAAATCACCAGGCCGCGTCGAAATCACGTCGCACAACCACGGCTTCGCCGTCGACGCCGATTCCCTGAATCTCAACGAGCTAGAAATCACCCACATGAACTTGAACGACGAAACACTCGAAGGCTTCCGCCACCGCAGCCATCCCGTGTTCTGCGTACAATATCATCCGGAGGCCGCCCCCGGCCCGCACGACTCCCACTACCTATTCGACGATTTCGTAAAACTGATGGACCAAGGAAGCTGATGCCGCGCCGCAACGATATTCACCGCATCTTGATCGTAGGCAGCGGCCCCATCATCATCGGCCAGGCCTGCGAATTCGATTACTCCGGCGCGCAAGCCTGCAAAGCTCTCAAAGCCGACGGCTTCGAAGTGATTCTCATCAACTCGAATCCCGCCACGATCATGACCGATCCGAACCTCGCCGACCGCACCTATGTCGAACCCCTCAGCGTCGAATACGCGACCGAAGTAATCCGCCGCGAGCGCCCCGACGCCTTGCTCTCGACCGTAGGCGGCCAGACCGGCCTGAACCTCGCCGTCGCGCTAGCCGAAGCCGGCGTGCTCGACAAGTACGGCGTCGAACTAATCGGAGCCAAAATCGATTCCATCAAGAAAGCCGAAGACCGCCTCCTCTTCAAAGACGCCATGAAGAAGATCGGCCTCGAACTCCCGCAATCGCAACTGGTAAATTCGATCGACAAAGGTTTAGAATTCGCCGCCCGCATCGGCTACCCGGTGATCCTGCGCCCCAGCTTCACCATGGGCGGCGCCGGCGGCGGCATCGCCTACAACCGCGAAGAAGCCGAAGAAATTCTGGAGCGCGGCATCGACCTCTCGCCCGTCCACGAAGTCCTCGTCGAAGAAAGCGTCCTCGGCTGGAAAGAATTCGAGCTCGAAGTGATGCGCGATCAAGCCGACAACGCCATCATCGTCTGCTCCATCGAAAACTTCGACCCCATGGGCGTGCACACCGGCGATTCCATCACCGTAGCTCCCGCGCAAACTCTCACCGACCGCGAATATCAAATGATGCGCGACGCCGCGCTAGCCTGCCTGCGCGAAATCGGCGTCGATACCGGCGGCTCCAACGTGCAGTTCGCCATCGATCCCAAAACCGGCCGCATGGTGATCGTCGAGATGAACCCGCGCGTCTCCCGCAGCTCCGCGCTGGCATCCAAAGCCACCGGATTCCCCATCGCCAAAATCGCCGCCAAGCTAGCCGTAGGCTACCGCCTCGACGAAATCAAGAACGACATCACGCGCCTGACCCCCGCGTGCTTCGAACCCACCATCGACTACGTAGTAGCGAAAATCCCCCGCTGGCAATTCGAGAAATTCCCCGGAGCCGAGCCTGTCCTCGGCACGCAAATGAAGAGCGTCGGCGAAGTCATGGCCATCGGCCGCACCTTCAAGCAAGCCCTCGGCAAAGGCATGCGCAGCCTAGAAACCGGCAAAGCCGACGGCGCCACCACTTACCAGGACCACCTGATCGAAGCCCGCCTGATCACGCCCAATCCGGATCGCCTGGGCTACATCCGCTTCGCCTTCCAGAAGGGTTACACCGAAGCCCAAGTGCACGAACTGACCTCCATCGATCCCTGGTTCCTGCGCCAGTTGCGCGAAATGGTGGATCTAGAAAAGACCCTAGCCAAAGGCTCCCTAGGAACCGCCACGCGCGAGCAATTTTTAACCGCCAAGCGCGACGGCATCTCCGACAGTTTTCTAGCCCGCTCCTGGAACGTCCCGCCGCTAGAAGTCCGCGCCCGCCGCAAAGAACTCGGCGTCAAAGCCGTGTTCAACCGCGTCGACACCTGCGCCGCCGAATTCGAAAGCTTCACCCCGTATCTCTATTCGAGCTACGAATCCGAATGCGAAGCGAACGTTTCTTCGCGTAAAAAAGTCATGATCCTGGGCAGCGGCCCCAACCGCATAGGGCAGGGAATCGAGTTCGATTACTGCTGCTGCCACGCCTCCTTCGCCCTGCAGGAATTCGGCGTCGAGTCGATCATGGTCAACTGCAACCCCGAGACCGTCTCCACCGATTACGACACCAGCGACCGCCTCTACTTCGAACCCCTCACCCTCGAAGAAGTCCTGAACATCTGCGACACCGAAAAGCCCGACGGCGTAATCGTCCAGTTCGGCGGCCAAACCCCGCTCACTCTGGCGCTCCCGCTTAAAGCCGCCGGCATTCCCATCATCGGCACCGATCCCACCAACATCGATCTAGCCGAAGACCGCAAACTATTCGGCAAACTCCTCGACGAATTAAAAATTCCCTCGCCCGCCAACGGCTCCGCCACGAATGTGGAAGAGGCGTGCGCCATTGCCCGCTCCATCGGCTTCCCGGTCCTGGTGCGCCCCAGTTATGTGCTGGGCGGCCGCGCCATGGTGATCGCCTACGACGAAGACACCGTCCGCCGCTACATGCAGGAAGCCGTTACCTTCTCGCAAAGCCGCCCCGTGCTGATCGACCGTTTCCTCGAAGACGCCACCGAAGTAGACGTCGACGCCATCGCCGATTCCACCGGCGCCGTCCTGATCGCCGGCATTATGGAACACATCGAAGAAGCCGGCGTGCATTCCGGCGATTCCAGTTGCGTGCTGCCCGCCCACTTCGCTCAGCGCCCGAAACGCTAGCCACCATCAAAACCTACACCGAAAAGCTAGCCCGCGCCCTCACCGTCATCGGCCTGATGAACGTCCAGTACGCCGTGAAAGACGGCAAAGTCTACGTGCTCGAAGTGAACCCTCGCGCCTCGCGCACCGTCCCCTACGTCAGCAAAGCCACCGGCGTCGCAGTCCCGCGGATCGCCGTCGGCGTCATGCTAGGCAAGACCATTGCTCAGTTCACCAATGCCACTGGAGTTCTCACCGTCCCCCAATATTTCGTGAAGTCCCCGGTGTTCCCCTTCAACAAATTCCCCGGCGTCGACCCCACGCTGGGTCCGGAAATGCGCTCAACCGGCGAAGTCATGGGCGTCGGCGAAAACTTCGGCGAAGCCTTCGCCAAAGCCCAGTTAAGCGCCGGAACGCCGCTGCCCGACAAGGGCCGCGTCTTCATCAGCGTCAACGATCGTGATAAACCCGTCGCCGTCGCCCTTGCCAAGCGCTTCCACGAGCTAGGTTTTGAAGTCACCGCCACGCGCGGTACGGCCGAAGAAATCCGGGCTACCGGAGTACCGTCAAAAACCGTCTTCAAAGTGAACGAAGGCCGTCCCAACGCCGTCGATCTTCTAAAAGCCGGCTCGATCGATCTGATCATCTACACCGCTACCAGCGGTGCCCACGCCTTCAGCGATGAAAAAGCTATCAGAAAAAATGCGGTCACCTACCGCATCCCGTGCATCACCACCATGAGTGGCGCGCGCGCCTCTGTCGAGGCGATCGTTTCACGCCGCCGCGATCCCGTGCGCGTATGGAGCCTGCAGGAAATCCACGGCGCCGTCGCGGCAAAGACTTCGTAAAGGAAAGGGAACAGATAACGTGAAAGGTATCGTATTGGCGGGAGGAACCGGAAGCCGTTTGTTCCCGCTCACTAAAATCACCAATAAACATCTGCTGCCGATTTACGACAAGCCGATGATCTTTTATCCCATTCAGACTTTGGTCGACGCCGGGATTCAAGACATCTTGCTGGTTACCGGCGGCCGCAACTCGGGAGATTTCCTGCGCCTGCTAGCCAACGGCAAAGAATTCGGACTCAAACATTTGAACTACGCCTACCAGGAAGGCGAAGGCGGCATCGCCGACGCGCTGGCACTGGCCGAACACTTTGCCGACGGTGACAAGATCTGCGTGATCCTGGGCGACAACATACTGGAAAACCCCATCGCGGAGATGGCCCGTGCGTTCGAGAAACAATCCACCGGCGCGCGTATTTTGCTGAAGGAGGTTCCCGACGCCGAACGCTTCGGAGTGGCCGAGATGGATGGCCCGCGCATCGTCAGCATCGAAGAAAAACCCAAAAAGCCCAAGTCGAATTTCGCCGTCACCGGCATTTACATGTACGATGGTTCGGTTTTCGACAAGGTCAAGAAGCTGATCCCCAGCGGCCGCGGTGAGCTCGAAATCACCGACGTCAATAACGCCTACATTAAAGACGGCACCATGACCTATTCCTTCGTCGACGGCTGGTGGACCGATGCCGGTACCTTCGAGTCCCTACTCCGCGCCACCAATCTGGTAGCGCAATCACGCACCCCCGAACAGCGCGTGCAAGCCGCGGAAGATTGAACGTATAATAACCGCTGATGCGAAGATTCCCGTTGATCGCGATCGCGGCCTTACTCGCCTGCACTTGCGCTCATGCCCAGTGGCTAAACTATAAGACCGCTGGGATTCCGCGAACGTCCGACGGCAAGCCCGACCTCAGCGCGCCCGCTCCGCGAACCCCCGAGGGCAAGCCGGATGTCAGCGGCCTCTGGCTGATTCAAGGCCGCTACGTTGCCAACATCGCCAACGACTTGAAAGCCGATGCGGTTCCTTTTCAGCCCTGGGCCGAGGCTTTGTTCAAGCAGCGTCGCGGCAACGAAAGCAAAGACGACCCCACCGGATACTGCATCCCTGGCGGCGTGCCGCGCTCCGATGTAGTCCCTTACCCGTTCAAAATTTACAACATCCCCGGCGTAATGCTGGTGCTGTACGAAGCCGTCCACAGCTATCGCCAAATTTTCACGGATGGCCGCGAACTTCCCAAAGACCCGAATCCCACCTGGATGGGTTACTCCATCGGACATTGGGATGGCGACGCCATGGTAGTCGAAACCGCGGGCTTCAACGATCATGGCTGGCTCGACAACGACGGCCGCCCCGCCACCGAAGCCCTCCGCGTCACCGAAAAGTTCCGCCGCAAAGATTTCGGCCACATGGAAATCCAGGTCACCATCGACGATTCCAAAGCCTACACCAAACCCTGGACCGTCACCCTACCCTTCGTTCTGCAACCCGACACAGACCTGCTAGAGTACGTCTGCAACGAAAACAACAAAGACATCCAGCACCTCTTCGGAAAATAGGGACGGAGCCTCTTTATTGTTCCGAAACGGGAATAGCCAATATGGCACCCCAGTGGAACCCAGCCCCGAACGCCGAAAACACCACCGGCCCCGCCGCCATTTTTTCTTGCGACCACTCCGCCGCCGCAATCAGCATCGAAGCCGACGAAGTGTTCCCATAGCGTGCGACGTTCGAATACACCCGCTCCCCAGCCACCCCCAGAGACTTCGCAACCCGCATCAGCAGATTCTGATTCGCCTGATGTAGCAGAAAAATCGCAACCTCCGACGCCGACATCTTCTGCCGTCCCAGCACTTCCTCAATCGACGACGGCAGCTTGCGCGCAGCCTGCAAGATCACCGACAACCCATTCATGCGCAGGGTCCCCGACCAATCAAACGCCAAAGATTCTTGATACTGCCCGTCCGTATGCAGCACCGTATCTAAAATTTCCCAACGCCCCGGCCGCGCACTCACCAGCACCGCCCCCGCCCCATCGCCGAAAAGCATCGCCGTGTTCGCGTCCAGCGGACCTGCTTCAATCACCGCCGACATCTTCTCCGCGCCAATCACCAGCACGTCGCCAAACCGCGCAGCCATTTGCGCCGCCATCGCCATCCCGAACAACCCGCCCGCGCTCGCCATCGGCACGTCCAACGCCGGTGTGGATTCAAGTCCCAGTTGCAGCGCCACCTCCGCCGCCGGCCCTGGAAAACCGGGCCGCGCGCTGCCGCTAGCCACGATGATCATTCCTAGCGAGGACGCGCCTACTCCAGCGCGCCCCAAACAATCCCGCGCTGCAGCCACAGCCAGATCCGCCACTCCAATTTCAGCCCCCGCCCAGCGCCGCTCGCGAATGCCGGATGCGCCCTCGATCCACTCCGGCGTTCGCCCAATGCGACCGGCAATCTCTTCGTTGGTAACCACGTGCTCCGGCACATACATTCCGAAGCCGTGGAGGAACGCGGGCACCTAACTAAGCCCCGTGGTCTTCGAGATACGTCTCCATGCGCGAGACCGAATCGAATTTGCGCGGATTCAAATCCCGGTCCGGCACTTTGATCGAGAACTCCTGCTCGAGCGCGCTCACCAGATCCGGCAGCGCGAAGGAATCCAGCAGCCCGCTCTCAAACAACGATTCATCATCGTCGGCGGGAAGCGGCTGTGCGGTTATAGTTTTTAGAACGCCCAACAGACGAGCATGGCGATTGGCATCAGACATGAAGTTTCATACTGCCACAGTCGAGGCCGCGTTCGCGCAGTACCACTCATAGGTCGAAGCGATGCCCTCTTTGAGCTTGACGTGCGCGCTCCAGCCCAGCGCCTGCATCCGCGACGAATCTAGCAATTTGCGCGGAGCGCCGTTAGGATGCCAAGAGTCGAAACGAATGTTCCCGCCGTATCCGACAACGTCTGCGACCAACACCGCCAGCTCCGCGATCGATAGTTCCTCGCTGCTGCCCACATTCAGCACATTGCCCAACGGCTCTCCGCCCGCGTAGTTTTCCATGACCATGCACGCGGCCGCCGCCAGATCGTCCACGTGCAGAAACTCCCGCCGCGGCGTCCCCGTGCCCCACAACAGGACCGACGACGATCTCCAGATCTTGGCCTCGTGAAAGCGCCGGATCAGCGCCGGCACCACATGCGCCGATTCCAGATCGAAATTATCGCCTGGCCCGTAGAGATTGGCCGGCATCAGGCTGATCGCCGGAAATCCGTATTGCTCGCGGTACGCCGCCGCCAGCTTCAGCCCGGCGATCTTCGCGATAGCGTAAGCTTCACTGGCCGGTTCGAGCGGCGACGTCAGCAAATATTCTTCCTTGATCGGCTGCGGCGCAAGCTGCGGATACAAACTCGACGATCCCAGAAACACCAGCTTCCGCGCGCCGTTCTGCCACGCCGCGTGAATCATGTTCGTTTGAATCGCCAGATTGTCGTAAAGAAATTCCGCGGGATGTGTGGACTTCGCCAGAATCCCACCCACTCGCGACGCCGAAACGAACACGAACTCCGGAAGCTGCCGCGCGAAGAAGCGCGAGACCGCCGCCTGGTCGCGCAAATCCAAATCGTCGCGCGAAGCCAGAATCAAATTCGGGTAGCCGCTCTTTTCCAGGTGCCGGACAATGGCTGAGCCCACCGGGCCGCGATGTCCCGCGACGAAAATCCGGCTAGATGGAGTCAGTGGAGAAGTTTGCCGCATTTTGCTATTCCCATTATTACTGGCTGCGCAGCTCCGCGCCCAACGTCTGTGCCAGCCGCGCGATCACCTGCTCGACGGCTTCCGCGACTTCTTCCGATGAAAGCGTGCGATCCGCCGCGCGAAACGCCATCGATACCGCCATGCTGCGGCTGTCCTTGTCGATGCTCTTGCCCGCGAACACGTCAATGCAATCGACGCTTTCCAGGTACGGTCCCGCGGCCGCGCGAATCGCCTGCTCGATTGCGCTGTACGCCACGTCTTTCTTCACCACGAAGGATAAGTCGCGATACACACCTGGGTAGCGCGGCAGCGGTTGGTACACCGCCGTCGGATTTCGCACAGTCAAAAGCTTGTTGAGCAACAATTCCGCCACAAATACCGCAGTCTGGATTCTATGCTCCGCAAGCAAGTCGGGGGCGACTTGGCCGATCATTCCCACGGCCTCTCCCTCGATCATAATCCGCGCGCGGGTGCCCGGCGCGTAACCTCCGATCGCCGCGATCGCTTCCAACGACGGTCGCGGCACTCGTAACGATTCGAGTACTGACTCGACCGCGCCCTTGAGGTCGAAATAATCCACCTCTCGTGCTCCTGACCAATCGACATCGTTCGCGGTTCCACCCAGCAAGATACCGACCGACCATTGCTCGATGGGCTCCCCCATCCGCGAAAAGATCTTGTCGATCTCAAAATACCGGAATGTCGCGACCCTTCGCCGCGCATTCAACGCCGCAGTCTTCAATAGAAACGGCACCAAAGATCGGCGCAGCCGCGCCAAATCCGAATTCAGCGGATTCTGAAGGATGATTGAATCGCCGCCGATTTGCGAAAACTGCATGTCACCTTCCACGGGTTCCAGCGGCACCCCACGCAATTCCAGAAACCCATTCCCCACCAGCACCCCGCGACACGTCTGCCGAGCCGCGTCGAGCACTGTGCTAGCCCCTGCCGTCGGCGTCTCCGCACTGGGCGCCGCGGTAATCGCCTCGTAGCCAATCACCCGCGCTACGTCCTCGATCAGCACCACCGGATCGGTAGCGTCCACGCGCCGCGTCGGAACCAGAATGTTCTTCTTAGAATATTCGTAGCCCAGTTTGGTAAGGCTATCGTGGACTTGCTCTGGCGTCACCGGAATGCCCAGATAGTCGCTAACTCGATTGGCTGACAGTGAAAATTTCGCGCGCCGCAGCGGCTTCGGATACACATCGGTGACTGGTCCCGCAGCTTGCGCCCCCGCGTCAGAGAACAGCAACGCCGTAGCGCGATTACGAGCTCCTTCGAGCGTCTCGTTAGGATCCAACCCGCGCTCGAACCGATACGACGAGTCCGAGCTGACGCCCAACCTCCGGCTGGTCATGCGAATATTCGTAGGCTCGAAGTGAGCCGCCTCCAGCAGTACGCTCGTGGTTTCGTCGCCGATACCCGAGAACTCGCCGCCCATAATCCCCGCCAGCGCCATCGCCACCTTCGCGTCTGCGATCGCCAGCGGCAACTCCTCTGCGCCATCCACCGTGCGCCCATCCAGCAACCGCAAACCGCTCCGAGCCGGCGTAGAGACTCGGCAGAACCGACGGATCGTTGCTCGAGCCGCCGCAGCCGGCAAGCATCGCAGCCGCAAGCGGCCGCCAAAGGCTTTTGCATTCTTATCAATTCATTCCTCCCTTCTTGCTCCGGAGGCCGTATTCGTGCTGCATCGGCAACGCCGAGTTCGAATCCCCAGGGGTCCATCGATCGTCCTGACGGTCAAGAAGAAGACCAGCTCGGTCCGATTCTTGGTCAGATTGGTTTTCTTGAACAGATGACCGAGAAACGGAAGGTCCATCAGCCAGGG
>CAVVZG010000042.1:0-5776 GCA_963752205.1 Bryobacterales bacterium
GTCCGGCCGGCGACAGTGTTGACACTTTAGACCGGGGACCTTGTTGACACTTTTTCGCTGGGCGGGGCGCGGTGGCCCGCGTTGGATCGCCCAGTTCAGCCCTGATCGGATTGTAGATCAGGGGGAGGGCGGTGTGCGGGCAGGAATCGGAGCTTGCTGTCGTCGAGCCATCCGAGCAACACTGGTCCGTAATAGGCTGCCCAGTAGCGGTCGTCGGAGCGCACCAGCCCGAGCGGCTCGTGGGCGAGCACCTCGGAAACAAACAGCCGCTCGCCGCGCCACTTCACATCTCCGTGCATGGCGACGCGGCGGAGCACCGCTCCCGGCGGAAAGGCCAGTTCGGGCAGACGCGAAGGGAACACCCGTGGCGAGGGCTGGTAATGGTCCTGCGGAGTCGCGTAGTGGAGCGCCTCATGCGGACGCTGTTGGTTATAGATTTCCTGAAAGCTCTGAAACATGCGTTGCTGGGCGGCCCGCGTGGCGCCGGGTGGCGAGGCCGTTTCTTGTTTCAAGGTGAGGTGCATGCGCTCATGGCGCCCGTTTTGTTGCGGCTCGCCGGGCTCGATGCGTTCATGACGGATGCCGAGGCGGATCCACCACATCGCCAGGCGGCTCAGCCCGGCCGGCGCGGGCGAAGCGAACGGCGGCCCGTTATCGGTGCGAATCGCCTGCGGCAAACCGAACTCGCGGAAGGCCGCTTCCATCACCGCGCGCACATGGGGGCCGTCGGATTTATCCACCGACACGCAACGCAACAGATAGCGCGTCGCCGCATCGGTGACGGTCAGCGGATCGATGCGCTCTCCGTCTTTTGTGCGGAACCAACCCTTGAAATCGGCGCACCAAACTTCATTCGGTTGTTGTGCGTGGCTCAACGGCTGGCTCATCGGTGGAGTGCGCCGACGCCGGCGGCGCGCATGCGCCAGGCCTTCCTCGCGCAGCCAGTCGCCGATCGTGCTGGCGGCCGGCCAATGCTGTTCCGGCCGGCGCGCCTGTAGATAGGCCCGCAGTTTGCGCGGACCCCAGCGGGTGTGCTGCTGGCGTAACTGGAGTATGCGTTCCCGGATCGAATCGGGACATTGTTGCGGATGCCTGCCAGGCGCACTCGTGCGATCCTGGAGCCCATCTTCGCCCTGCTGGCTATAGCGTTCGAGCCACTTGTACACCGTCTGACGCGACACTCCATAACGACGTCCCAGCTCGGCGATCTGCTCGCCTTGTTGATATTCGATGAGAAGCTGTTTGCGTTGATCCATTGCGTTGATCACTTTCCAGGGCATCCCCTAATTTGTGATCCAACGCGGGCCGCCGCGCCCCGCCCAGCGAAACGTGTCAACAAGGTCCCCGGTCTAATGTGTCAACACTGTCGCCGGTCCGGACCAGCACCGAACCCCGACCGTCAGGGAGGGGATACCTTACAATGTAAGGTAAATGAAGTCTGAATCCGTCGGTCAATTTGAGCAACTGGTCCTGACGGCGATTTTGTCGCTGCGGGACGACGCTTATGGCGTTTCGATTCACTCCAAGGTCGCGGACCTGGCTCGGCCGAAAAATGTTTCGCTGGGCGCGGTTTATGTGACGCTGGATCGCCTGGAAGACAAGGGATTCCTGGCGTCCTGGCTGGCTGATCCGACGCCGGAACGTGGAGGGCGCTCCAAGCGATTCTACCGGCTGGAGGCGTTGGGCGAACGGGCGCTGCGCGAATCGGTGGTGACGGCCAAGCGCGTGTGGGAAGAGGTCGGCCGCGTGCGCGGCTGGCTGAAAACATCCTGGCGTCTGTCGTGATCGAAAAGATCGTAGGCATCTTCATTCCAGCTGCGTGCCGCGAAGAAGTGGTGGGCGATCTGCGCGAGAGAAACGACGGAGCGCAACTGTTCCTCTACGACGCGCTCCGCACCGTGCCGCTCGTGGTGATCAGCAGGATCCGGCGCACCACGGATTCGGTGGTCCTGCTGATGGAAGCGTTCTGCTGCTACGTCTCGTTTTTAGGCGCGGCGTTTTATCTGGCGCCCGGGATGGTTGCGCAGCGTTCCGGGTTATTGCATCTGGCGGTGCCGTGCGTCATCGCACTGGCAGTGCTGATGGTTGCCGACGCGTATGCAAATCCGCGAAAGAAATCGCTGCTGCGGCCAGTCCTTGCGGTGGCGCTGGCGTTCGCCGTCGTTTTCCTGGTTCACCTGTTCCATCCGCTGCTTCCGACATCCATGCTCTCGGCCGGCTCCGGCGCAAGTATGCTCTTCCTGCTGGCGCTGCGAATGCTGTTTCCACCGCTGGCGGATCGGCCGCTACAAGTGCAGGGACCCGCGTTCTGGCAGAAGCAGGAGATCCTGGCGGCGGGGGTGTTGAAGGCGACCGCGGGGATTGCGGCGATTCTGCTGCTCGCCTCCTTGGTGCCGGATCATCTGCGGGGGCCGGTGCTGGGACTCAGCGTTGGGGGAGTCGTCATTTTTTTCATCACGCGGCGCTAAACTAATGGCATGAAGAAGTTGATGATGGGTCTGGCGGTGTGCGCGGCGCTGGCTTCGGCGCAGGATTGGGCTCGGGCGAGGGTGGATAAATCGCCGCGGCATCGGGAGTGGGTAACGGTGACTCATGACGGCCGCAAAGTCGACACATTCGTCGCGTATCCGGAGTCTTCGAAGAACACGCCCGTGGTATTGATGATCCACGAGATTTTTGGAATGAGCGACTGGGTGCAGGATGTAGCGGACGAATTTGCGGCGGCCGGTTATATTGCAATTGCTCCGGATCTGTTTTCGGGCATGGGTCCAAAAGGCGGAGGAACGAAGGAATTTGGGCCGGGAGATGTGGGCAGGGCGATCCAGAAGCTGCCTCCGGATCAGATCACGGCGGACCTGAATGCCGTGTCTGACTATGGGTTGAAGCTGCCTTCGGCGACCACGAAATTATTCGTCGCCGGATTCTGCTACGGCGGCGGCCAGGCGTTCCGGTTCGCGACGAATCGCCCGGATTTGGCTGCGGCGATGGTGTTTTACGGGACTCCTCCGGATAAAGAATCGATGGCGCGCATCAAGGCTCCGGTATTCGGATTTTATGGCGGCAACGACCAGCGCGTGGGTGCGACGGTTCCCGGGACGGTGGCCACGATGAAGGAGTTGGGCAAAGTCTATGAGCCGGTGAGCTACGCAGGGGCAGGCCATGGCTTCATGCGCGCGGGTGAGCAGCCCGATCCAACACCGGAAAACGCCAAGGCTCGCGAAGAGGCGTGGATGCGCATTAAGAAGATCATGAGCAGTCACTAAAATCGAAATGCAAGCAAAGCGAGTCGCGGCCGGGTTGATTGTCTGCGGAGCGTTGTTTGCGTTTCAAAAGCCGTTCCGGCAGTATCCGGGAGTGGAGTACGGCGATTTTCCGCTGCCCAAAGACTGGAACGCGAAGACCGAATTTCAATTCGCGCGGCTGATGTATCCTCCGGCACCGGGCCGCGGAGGTGGATTTCGCGGAGGCTACGGGCGGGACTGGACGCAAGGCGGGACCATGTGGACGCAGGATTACCCGCGCGCGGACCGTCACTTTTCGGAAGCCGTGCGTAGGCTGACGCGGATCGATATCCGATCTGTAGAACAGCCCGTGAATCTTGACGACGGCGATGACGTTTATAATTTTCCGTTTCTCTACGCTGTGCAGCCGGGGCGGGGCCGGTTGACCGACGCGCAGGCCGAAAAGCTTCGCGATTATTTACTGCGCGGCGGATTTTTCATGACCGACGATTATTGGGGACCGACGGATCAGGCGGTGTTCGAGGAATGGATGCATCGCGTGTTTCCGGACCGGCAGATTGTGGAACTGGACAATCGCGACTCGATCTTTCATTCGATTTACGATCTGGACGACCGCTATCAGGTGCCGGGCGCGCGCTATATGCAAACGGGGGTGACTTGGAAGTGCGAGGGCTGTCCTGCGCAGTGGTTCGGCGTGTACGACGACAAGGGTCGCGTGATGGTGGCGGCCAGTTTCAACTCCGACATCGGTGATTCATGGGAGTGGGCGGACGATCCGCATTATATGGAGAGATTCTCCGCTCTCGGCATCCGAATTGGCGTAAATTACATCGTTTATTCCATGTCTCACTAAAACGGTCTCACTAAAACTAAAGTAGGGCCCCGATCCGTGGCATCAGTCTCACGGCAAACTCCGCTGTAATGGACGCTGGTTCCACCCGATTCGCAATGGCGGTAGCACTTAGTGACTCGAGTACTTTTGTGCCGCGCGTTCCTGACGTCCACCGGGATACCTCAGGTTCTTGCCCATAAGATAGGGCCAGGCCTAGCGAAGCAGCGCTGACTGAAAGCGCTAAGTGGTGAGAAGAAAGGATTAAGAATCAGGACGACGGCTGAAGCCGCTGCTGCAAGCTGAAGCTCGCGCCACCAATTAGTTAATGGTGAATCCCCAGATGAAAGCTTCCTGCTTGCCCAACAACGTATAGGAAGGCGTTGTGTTGGACATGGGGAACTGCTCTGAACCTGCGGGGAAGATGTTAGCGGTGGTGCTGCCGGTCATCCAGATACGGCCTTGCGGATCCAGATCCAGCCCGGTCACGGTCTGGGTTCCGGTGCTGGTGATGTAGCTGGAATAAATGAGAGCGCTGGACGGAGCGGCCGGACTGGATTGAGCACGGTCACGAACCCGTCCAGGCCTCCGCCGGCCGAAACCGGATTCAAGGCGTTGGAGGTTACCGGGAAATTCTGCGACAGCGTATAGCCGCACAGATAGTAATTGCCCTGGCTATCGCGTTTCAAATCGTCGATCACTTCGCCGTTGTAGCCGCCGAAGAAGGTGCTGTATTGCAGCCCTTTGCCCAAGCCCTGCTGCGTCAAGTTAAAGATCGCCAGGAATCCATTGCTGGCCAACTGGTTTCCGAAATTATCGACATTGGTGAGCGAGGGCATCACCGGCTGATATGCGTTCTGCGTAACCGGAAGATCGGGAGAGAGCGTGTAGCCGGCGATGGCGGCCCATTGCCCGTTGGGGTCGGCGACGATCTTTGTGCCCTGCTCAAAGCCGCTCGGTCCGCCGAAATAGGTCGCGTAGTTGATGGTGGACGTTCCCGGGTTAATCACTGCCAGGAAGGCATCGCCTTCTCCGGCGTAGTTGGAGAACGCGGTCGCGGAGGTGTATGGAAAATCACCGGAGTAGGTAAATCCTGTGACATACATCACGCCGTTGGAATCGACGGCGATGTCGTTGCCGACATCCTGCGCGCCTCCACCCATATAGGAGCTGAAGATCAACGAAGCCGTGCCGACCTGGGAGGGGTCGAACTTGGCGACGAACGCGTCGGCGCTGCCATTATTCTGGCCCTGAAAGCCGCCCTGCGTGGGATAGTCAGACGACGTCGTGTACCCGGTAACGTAAATGAAGCCGTTTTGCTGGAAAATCCCCTGGCCGGATTCGTTTCCGGTGGTGCCGCCGAAGTAGCTCGAGTAAAGCTGGCCGTAAAAGCTGTTCTGTGTGGTATCCAGCTTCACGACGAAGGCGTGGGTGAGCGTGGAAAGAACGTTGGAGAAGGCGCCGGTGGAAATCGGGAAGTTGGTTGAATCCGTGCTTCCGGTGAAGTAAACAACGCCGGCGGAGTCCACCTTCATGTCGGTAAGCAGGTCGTTGGAGCTGCCTCCATAGTAGGTGGAGTAGACGATGACCTGGGATCCGTCGGTAGCCAGCGGATTCAATTTCAGGATGAAGCAGTCCGCTTCGCCGCTAGGATTTGTATTGAAGGCATAGCCGCCGGCGGCGAAATCGGTGGAGTACGTGTAGC
>CAVVZG010000043.1:0-4582 GCA_963752205.1 Bryobacterales bacterium
GGGTCACAAATCGCGTTTCGTGGATCGATTATTAACGGACGCTGCGACCCCGCAATCCGAAGTGCGCCGCAGCGGCGAGCAGGTGGCGATCATTGGTCCAGATTTCGTGGAATCCAGCTTCTACGGCGGATATGATGTGGATGGCGTCCCCCGCGCGTAGAAATGTGTTCTTAGGCAGAGTACGCGTCAGGGTCTCGACGCGACGCAGGATGAGATTTGTGACCGGCACCAGTGCCCAGGTTTCGTTTTCGATGTCCTCGGAGAATGCGTCGCGTACCTGAACTGCCGTCTTCGTCTTTAGTGTTCCTTCCCGTACATGGCGGTGAAACACGCAAGCGACTTCGGCAATTACAAGGGCGGACGAGGATAAGAACGGCGATGAGCGAGCCAGCGCCCGCACCGCAGCAGCGTCCGGTTCGTGAAGATAACACTTCGCTATGTAGGCAGCGTCGAAGTAATGCCCATTCAAATCCGGTCTTCCTCCAGAATTCTCCCGGTGTCGGTTTTCGACTTTGGTAGCTTGCGGATGAATGCCTCGCGGTCGGGAAGTTTATTGGTGGGGCGTCGGGCGGTAATCGGGCGCAATTCGGCCACGGGGACCCCGCGGGATTCGATCACGTAGGTTTGGCCTTGGGCGACGTTCTTGATCAGCGCGCTGGTTTTGAGATGCAGGTCGCGGACGCTAGCTCGTTCCATGTGACTCATTGTGACACATTCAGTAACTTCATACTGGCGATGTATACTCACTGGTATTCGTGAGCTAACGATTATGATTACTGGGTTTAGAGTTCTGCTTACTACAGCGATGCTGTCTGGCGTGGTTTCGGCGCAGACGCCGTTAACGATTCCTAATGGGTTGCCTTCCTGGGCATACAACATTCCGGATAAGGTGCAGCCTCCGGCTAAACCGGCTGCCAGCGTAGTGCGGGTGCCGGGGAGTTCCAAAGAATATGAGGCGGCGAAGATTGCGGGGAATGCTACGCCTCCGGATTGGTTTCCGGATGAGCATGGGCCGGCTCCGGGGATTGTTACGGGCGAAGGGGGCGTTACGAAAATGGCGTGCGGGTCGTGCCATTTGATGTCGGGACAGGGGCATTCGGAGTCGGCGGATTTGGCGGGGTTGCCGGCCGAGTACTTGATTCGGCAGATGAATTACTTCAAGAGTGGGGTGCGGAAGGATGACGGGCGGATGGGTCCGATTGCTAAGGCGGTTTCGGACGAGGATGTCCGGAAGTCGGCGGAGTATTTTGCTGGGCTCACGCCGCGCGTTTGGGTCAAGGTGATCGAGACCGCTACGCCTCCGAAAACGTTCGTCGCAACGGCGGGGCGGCATCGGGTTTTATCGCCGGAGGGCGGGACGGAGCCTATGGGGCATCGCATTGTCGAGATTCCGGAAGACGTGCAGCGGACGAACGATCGCGATCCGCACTCGGGGTTTGTGGCTTACGTTCCGCCGGGCAGCATCACTCGCGGGGAGGCTCTGGTTAAGACGGGACAGTGCGCTCTCTGTCACGGGGATTCGTTGCGCGGGCTGGGGGAGATTCCCCGAATCGCGGGTCTCCAGCCGGTTTACATCGCGCGGCAGTTGATCTGTCTGCAGAATGGAACGAGCGCGGGGACGAATGCGGCGCTGATGAAGAAGTCGGTGGCTAAGCTTTCCGAGGACGATATTATTGCGATCTCGGCTTATCTCGGGTCGCTGCCGCCGCGGTGAGTTCCATGAAACGGCTTTTCTTTTTTCTCGCGTTGACAGCGGCCGGGTTCGGACAACAGAATCCGGAGTGGACGAAACCGTTTCCGCCGTTTAAGATTTTGGGGAATATTTATTGGGTGGGTACCTATGATTTGTCCACCTACCTGATTACTACGCCGCAGGGGAATATTCTGATCAACTCCGGGCTGGCGGAAACGGTGCCGCTGATCAAGGCTGGGGTCGAGCAGCTTGGATTCAAGATGTCCGACACCAAAATCCTGCTGGCGACGCACGGGCACTTCGATCACGTGGCGGGGATGGCGGCGCTTAAGAAAATGACGGGCGCGCAGATGATGATGTCGGAGCAGGATGCGGAATTGCTCGAAAGCGGCGGTAAGGCGGACTTCCGCTTTGGCGATTCGCCGGAGGCTCGGTTCACGCCGGTCACCGTGGATCGCAAGTTGAAGGACGGCGATACGATTTCGCTGGGCGGGACAGTGATCACGGCCCATCATCATCCGGGGCACACCAAGGGAGCTACCAGTTTCACTTTGGACGTTCGCGAGGGCGGGAAGAACTATCGCGTGGGGATCGTCAACATGGGGTCGATCAATCCTGGCGTGAAGGTGACAGGGATGCCGAAGTATCCGGGCATCATGCAGGATTACGCGCGCACGTTCCATGACCAGAAAGAAATGAAGATCGACGTGTGGCTGGCCTCGCATGCGGCGCAGTTCAAGTTGCACGAGAAATATAAACCGGGGGATGCTTATAACGCGGACCGGTTCGTCGATCCCAAGGGGTTTCGCGAGGCGGTGGAGAAGCTGGAACAGACTTATCAGGATCAATTGAAAAAGGAGAAGCAATGAAGTTTTGGAAATTCAAAATGTTGGCCGGCGCGCTGGCGTTGGTGGCGATGACTTCGCTGCCATTGGCGGCGCAGTCGAAGAACATGACTCCCGAGGAGCAGAAAAACTTGAAGATGGCGCTCGACTGGTGGCGCGAGGGGTTCATCGCGGGGCATGCCGAAGTGATCGATAAATATCTGGCTGCCGATATGATCCAGCACAACCCCAACATGGGGAACGGCAACGAGCAGATCAAGCAGTTCTTCAAGAACCGCACGCCGATGAACCCGATTCCGGCGGTGATTCCGGCGGACCGCATGCCGGCCATGGCCTTCGCCAAGGGCGATTATGTGGTGCTGATTTGGGAGCGCGAAGGGAAAGACCCGGCGGACCCTTCGAAGATGTACAAATACAACGATTTCGATTTGTTCCGTGTGGCCAACGGAAAGTTCGTGGAGCACTGGGATGGGGCGATGAAGAATCCTCCGCGGGGCGGGGGCAAGGAATAATCATATGAACAAAATCATGAGCACGATGGCGCTCGCGGCCTTGGGCAGTTTGACGCTGGCGGCGCAGAGCACGGGCACTCTCACGCCGCAGGAGAAAAAGAACCAGGACATCGCGATTGTCGAGATGAAAGACATTCTGCAGTACGGGCACCTGGAGCTAGCGGATAAAGTGATGGCGCCGGGGTATATCCAGCACAATCCCAACGTCCCGACGGGGCGCGATCCGTTCAAGGAATTTTTCGGGCGCTTCGCCAAACCGACTCCGATCCAGGATGATTGGAAGAAGAAGCCGGTGCTGATTCTGACCAGCGGCGATATCGTATTCTTCCTGGTGGAGAACGAAGGTAAAGATCCGCTCGATCCGTCGAAGACTTACAAGTACAACTGGTTTGATATGCTGCGGGTCGACGACGGCATGATCCAGGAGCACTGGGATACGGCCAAGAAGAATCCGCCGCGCCCGCCGGCTGACAAGAAATAGTTAGGTGGCCTGGAGGCAGGGGTGGTGCTCGCCATCCCTGCCTTCTTGCACTTCCTCCTGGAATAGGTTCAACGCTATACTGTCCAGGAAGGAGAAACACCCCTATGAGATTTTCGAAAGCCACGCTGCTAGCGGGCTCACTGGCGCTGCTGGTGGCGGGTTCGACGGTCCTATCCGCCGAATCGATCAATCCCCCGACTACCCCGCAAACCGCGCCCATGACGGCGAAGGAATCAGCGTTGTTTGGCTTTATCGATCTCCTGCGCGGCATGCGGATCTACATGTAGCGCGTTCCCGCCGGCGCGGTATCGGTAAATCGCAAACCCAAGAACAAGCAGCGCGAATAAGGTCAGAATAAATACCTTCGCGCTCATATCTTCAAATTTAATTCGTTACTGAGGCGAAAGCGCAGGCGTACCACGCCTCGGCGAGTGCCCGTTGGAAATTCCCGCCCAGGATCATCTCGATGTTGCCGGTGGATGGCTGGAGCGAGCGAGTCCTTCCGTCAGGTCGAAAATTTTCTTGGCATAGTCGATTCCATCTAGATCGTATTTCCTGACGGAATGAACATCCCGGCCGTCCGAAGTCGACATCGGTCCCGACGCCCACGTGTTCCACGCCTGCTAGCCCGACCACGTGATCGATATGATCCAGCACGTTTTCGATGGTGGCTGGGCCCCCTGCCCGCACAAAGCCGCGCACCATGGTGATGCCGATCACGCCGCCTTTGGACGGCATGGCGCGAATGGCTTCGTCGGTCTTGCAGCGTGCCGCGGGAACGAGCGCGCGGCAATTGGAGTGGGTCACGAGCACGGGCCGGCGCGACGCGACGATGGTCATCCATCGTTGTCCGGTCGCCGCAATGCGAGATGTCGATGGCCATGCCGAGCTGATTCATGCGCTCCACCACCTGCGCTCCGTACTGGGTCAATCCCGAGTCGTGTGCATCGGAGGATCCTCCGCCAATCAGATTTCCGGTATAGGTGAGTTGCGAGACCCGCTGCCCCAGCCTGTAAAAACAATCCACGTCCGCGAGCGTCCGGAAGTGCAC